>JBKEAL010000214.1:0-17154 GCA_047972195.1 Parachlamydiaceae bacterium | reverse complement strand
ACCGCTCGTCCAATGCTTGCTCGCAGCCCCACGCTCCAGAATGGACCTCCTGACTCCAGAGGAGCTAGCGGACATCGTACAAAGTTCAGTTTTAGCCTCAATTTACAACCGCGAAACCCCTTACGACGGAGCCGCTCAAAGGTTGCAAGCCCCTTCAGAAGCTGCCCCTCAAGGACAGCCCATGATCACTCCCTCAATGGAAGATGCCCTTATCAAAGCCACTAAACACCCCCTGGTTAAATCGGTAGTCAATACTGTCGTCAAAGGCCTCATGAACCTCTTCCTTGGCAAGAAGCGCTAGTGCTCTGTAAAGAAAGTTTTAAACGATAATTTTAATTCAAAGCCCCGGGGTTGAACGATCGGAAATTAACTCGTATATATCTATACGGGTAAATTTCCGATCGTTCAACCGCGGGAGCTTTCAACTTAAAATTTCCCGCTAAAACTTTCTTTACAGAGCACTAGTTTTCAATCGATTTGCAGAGAAATTGGTAGATGGTTGAGGCAGTGTTTAGGTCATCGCCATTTTTATTTACGATCTTCAAGTCAATGAACTTGTTATAGCGCCCTTGGAGGTAATAATCTAACTCCAATTTGCCGGCGGCATACTGCTCTCTGCCTAGGCCTTCGAGTTGAAGGCGTTGTTCCAATGTTTTTAGGCTTTCTGGAACTATGTAAATGGTAAACAGCCGATCGCCGTAGGTGTTGATCATCACATCCATCTTGTCGACGGACCAATTGAGAAGGGGAAATTTTCCTTCTGCCAGTGCTTGGTCGATGGAGTCTTCGGGCATCGCGTGAAATATCCCATTGATCTCAACAAAAGCGGGATGCATTTCGTTTAGATGGCGGATGATCGTCGATTTTCCAACGCCCGAAGGCCCCAAGAAAAGGATCAGTTTTCCTTCATCGGCACTTGCTGTAAAGCCGAGGAAGAGGGATAAAATACAGAATGCAATTTTCATAAATTTAAACTCTAAGGATCTGAACTTCGTGTCTATTCTGCCAGCAGTGATTTGTAAAGTAGGTCATGCCGGTGATGGCTCCTATGATGCCTGAAAAGAGACTTTCGATGAGTCCGATATTTGAGGTGGCCAGTTTTTTGGCGATGGAGGGATAGGAAAGGTGATCTTTGAAAGCCAAAAGAGTGAATGTCTGATTGTAGGATAGGGCATATTTAATGAAATCTTCAGTCATGCAGCCTCTTAGGACGGCAGGATAGTCGAAGATTTCAGAGGGGTAGCTGCAGAGACGCGTTAGGGTAAAGTTATAAGTGACAGTCCCTTCGAAGCGATAACAGCCGTTGGGTAAGGGATAGGCTGAGATGTTTATGGGTAAACCCGCATATAGGGTTCTTAAATAGAATCCGATGGTCGCTTTGGCTTGCGGATCTAAAGAGTTGTAATCAGGAGCGCAAAGCCCTTGACCCGTGTGGTTTGTATTGCTGTAATTGGCGATTCCGTTCCAATAATCGGAGCTTGCATTTTCAGGTTTGCAATGCACTTGATCGATAAATGCTGATTGCCTTTGAACTATAGCTGCAGGATAGAGAAAATCTACTGAGGAGATGAACTCTGTCTCTTGAGTATCTGTACAGACGCTGCAGTTGGGTATCGTAAACGCATTATAAAATTCTTCTAATGTTCCATGACACGCCTCAAGCAAGTTTTGGTTCTGGTTTTTAGCATAGGCGTTATCTAAGTCGATTTGGGAGTTGATCTGCTCATATTCGTTATAGATCTTATTGGCTTGTGCTGTACGTATGCTTGCACCTATGAGCACACCCAAGCTCACGGCAGAGATAATCAAGGTGAAAGGAGCGAGCAAGCTTGCTGCGTTAGGTTTATCGGTGCAGTTGCGAAAAAGACTGGCAACTAGAGTGGAGATCATGAGGGCTGTAGCGACCATGAGCGTAGGATAAGCCATAAAATCCAGAGCTTGGTCCGGATTTCGGTTCGGATCGTTCATGATGTAGGTAAAATTCCAGCTGCAGAACGCAGCAGCACTTGTTTGCACCCCGTGAAAAAGGACGGTGCGCACACAAGGTGCTTGTTTCTTTATCGTTCTTGAGAGTCTCGATGGTTCAGAAGTTCCGTAGTCTCCGTTATTGATCGGATCCATTAACACCTCCTAACGTTCCTCTTGTATTAGAACTTTAGGAGATGGGAATCATTTAGAAAAGATTTTTTTGTTCGTCTAGACGTTTTGGGCTTTTTTCGGGGCCTTGGAAAGCAGGCCACATTCCGCGTTAAAAAGAGATCTGGTTGGCTGAGGGGGTGCCGTGAATTCTTCGCGGATCACGTCATCTACGATTGAACCTGTTACAGTATTTGAGAATTTTTTTGAGGTTATTGTGTGAAGGGATGGGTGCAATTTTGTACGAAAAAACAATTTTTTGCCAGCCGGGGCTTGATTAACAGTTTGATTGCCAGGAGTAATGGGTGTTATAGGTCATCCTTATGGGGTAAAGGCTGCCGCGGTTTAGTTGCGGCAGCCTGATGAGATTAGTCCTTCAATGAAAGGAGGAATTCGATGTTGTTTTTGGTCTTTTTCAGTTTGGTTACGATGAGGTTCATCGAATCGAGTGCGGAGAGATCGCCTACTGCATTACGGAGGCTATAGATTTTTTCCAATTCATCCTTGTGCAAGAGAAGCTCTTCTTTACGCGTTCCGCTCTTGTCGATGTCGAGTGCTGGCCATGTTCTGCGCTCTGCCATGCGGCGGTCGAGAACGAGTTCCATGTTGCCTGTGCCTTTGAACTCTTCAAAGATCACTTCATCCATGCGCGAGCCGGTGTCGATCAGGGCAGTTGCGATGATCGTTAAGGATCCGCCTTGTTCGATGTTTCGAGCTGCTCCAAAGAAGCGTTTAGGCTTATGGAGGGCATTAGCGTCGATACCGCCTGTTAGAATCTTGCCTGAATGTGGCTGGACGGTGTTGTAAGCACGTGCTAGGCGTGTAATGGAGTCCAGAAGAATGACGACGTCTTTGCCATGCTCTACAAGTCTTCTGGCCTTTTCAATGGCCATTTCAGCCACTTGGACGTGACGCTCCGGCGGTTCGTCGAAGGTCGAAGAGATCACTTCTCCCTGGACGATGCGCTGCATGTCGGTGACTTCTTCAGGACGTTCGTCAATCAGAAGAACCATCAGAACAATTTCAGGGTTATTGGTAGCGATCGAGTTTGCGATGTTCTGCATCAGAATCGTTTTACCGGTTCTTGGAGGCGCTACGATCAATCCACGTTGGCCTTTACCGATCGGTGCAAACAGGTCGATGATGCGCATAGAAATCTTGTCGCTGGACGTTTCCATGACAAGTCTTTCATCCGGATAAAGAGGGGTCAAGTTTTCGAAAAGGATACGCTCTCGTGCTTTCTCAGGGGTCGTATCGTTGATGGTGTCGACTTTTTGCAGTGCGAAGTACTTTTCTTTATCTTTTGGAGGGCGGATTGGTCCGATGACCGTGTCGCCTTTCTTTAAGTCGAATCTGCGGATCTGCGCCGGAGAGATGTAGATGTCTTCTGGGGAGGGAAGGTAGTTGTAGTTTGGGGAGCGCAGGAAGCCAAATCCGTCGGGAAGAACCTCTAATACGCCTTCGCCAACCAGGATCTCTTGAGGGTTTTCTGAAAGAGTTTTGACGATTTCAAACACCATTTGGGAGCGCGTTAAAGATCCAAGATGCTTCAAGCCGATCTGGCGACCAAATTGGTTCAGCTCGTCGATGTTCATTCTTTGGATGTCAGCGATTTTCAAGACTTCTCCGTTCGTAGGAGAGTATTGCGGCTGTTCCGCTTCAGATTCGCTATAGCTTGCATCATTTTGTCCATGGGCTGTAGCTGGGTTGGTCTCTTCTGGATGCATCGGGGTGCAACTCCTCAAATTAATTGTTGATAAAGTTCAGCGGTCTTGCGTTTTAGCTCCGCCAGGTCGCTATTGTTGATGAGATGATAAGGGGTCAATTGGTACTTTTTATGAGAAGGCATTTGGCGGCGCATTCTCCGTTTAAATTGTTCTTCAGATCCACCTGATGCTAAAAAGCGCTTTCGGCAAGAGAGTTCTTCGGCATCGACGTGGATGACGGCGTCAAATTCCTTTTCCATTTTTGCTTCATAGAGCAAGGGGACTTCAGCGGCAAATGCTGTATAGCTGCCTTCCTTGCTTGCCTGCTGATAACGCTCCTCTATAGCTTTTGCGACTTCAGGGAAGAGTATCGACTCAAGCGCTTGCAGTTTTACGTCGTCGCTAAATACGATCTCGGCGATCTGCTTCCTGTTAAAGCTTCCTTGTTGAACCACGCTTTTACCAAGTAATTGTATAACTTTTTGACCGATTAAATTTTCTGGGGATAATAATTGGTGTACGATTTGGTCAGCATTTACTACACACGCCCCAAGCTCTTTTAAAAAGTTGCATACACTGGTTTTGCCTGAGGAAAGTGTGCCGGTGACGGCTATCTTCTTTAATTTTAACATTCTTTCCAATTTTTGCCAACAGCAAGATGAACAGTTAGGGGAACTTTCAATGGAATTACATTTTCCATCTCTTGGGTGACAAGCGAAGTGAAGAGTTCTATCTCATTTTCAGGTAGTTCAAAAATCAGTTCGTCGTGGATCTGCAGAATCATGTAGCCTTCTACATGTTTTTTTGAAAGTTCCTTGTCGATTTTCAACATGGCCATTTTAATCAAATCAGCAGCAGTCCCTTGAAATGGAGTGTTTACAGCTAGCCTTTCGGCAGCGTTGCGGATCTGGACGTTTTTGCTGTTAATTTCCGGAAGCATGCGTTCTCTACCAGTCAAGGTGACGGCTTTTCCTGTCATTCGCGCTCGGTCTTTGCATCCTTCCAGAAACGCTTTAACTGACGGATATTTATGGAAATAGGTGTTGATGAACTCGGCAGCTTCCTTTTGTGAAATGCCGATCGTCTGCGAGAGCCCGTAAGCTCCTTGTCCGTAGATGATGCCGAAATTGACTGCTTTGGCGCGGTTTCGCATCTCTTTGGTCACTTGATCCATTGGGACATGGAAAACGACAGAAGCCGTATGCTGGTGGATGTCTTCGCCATCGATGAACGCCTGGATCAGGGCAGGGTCTGCGCTCATGTGCGCCAAAAGCCGTAATTCGATTTGGGAATAGTCTGCGGACACATATACCCAACCTTGCTTTTCAGGACGGAATGCTTCGCGAATGCGGAGTCCGATCTCGCTTTTCACCGGTATGTTTTGCAAGTTAGGGTCTTGAGAGGATAGCCTTCCTGTTGTAGTGGCAGACTGGTTAAATGTGCAGTGGATGCGGCCGGTATTTGGGTTGATCTGCTCCGGTAGTGTCTCCACGTAAGTTGAACGAAGCTTTTCAAGCTGCCTATATTCTTGAATTTTTCCTGCGATCGGATGCTCCCATTTCAATGATTCAAGCACCTCGGCGCTTGTTGAGGTTCCTTTTGGGGCATGGATCTTTAACTTTGTGAACAAAATATCGCCGATCTGTTTTGGCGAGTTCAAATTGAACGTTTCTTCCGCGAGTTCGTAAATTTCGTGAGATAATTTCTCGATGGCGATTTTTAGTTCCTTTCCAAAGGCTTCGAGTACCGGTGCGTCTAAAAAGATGCCTTTTTCTTCCATTTTCTCTAAAACGATGAGCAAGGGCATTTCCATCTCATGAAATAGTGCGGAAAACCCTCGTGCTTCGATCTGTTTTTCAAACAATGTTTTCAGACGGCGGGTGTAATCGACGTCTTCGCAGCAGTAATCAGAAACAGTCTGAATGGGCACTTCCTTCATTGTGATCTGCGTGCGTCCTTTGCCGATTAGTTGCGAAGTAGCTGTTTTGACAAAGCTGAAATTTTCTAACGAAAGTTCATCCAGAGAATGTCTGCGGCTATGTGTATTCAAAAGATAGGAGGCGAGGATTGTATCAAAACCGACTCTTTTAATGGGAAGTCCACTACGGTTCAAAACGTGGAAGTCATATTTGATGTTATGGCCGAAAAAAGAGTGCTGGTTACTAGAAAGAAGGGGTTTTAGAGCATGGACGACAGTTTCTTTCCCTAGATTTCCATTGAGGGGGATGTACCATGCTTCTCCTTCCTGATATCCCAAACCAATTCCCACGAGTTCTGCGCGCATCGGATCGATGTCTGTTGTTTCTGTATCGATGCAGAGCTCTTTTTGGCCTTTTAACTGTACCAGGAGCTTATCCAAAGCTTCTTTATCGTCTACGAGGTGGTAATGTGCAGAACCTGTTTTAACTTCTGTAGAGGGCTCCATTTCTTTGATCAGGCTGTTGAAGCGCATTTTTTGGTAGAATGCCTTTAAAGCATCTGTTTCGGCAGGCTTGATTTTAAAGAAATCGTTTTCTTTAGGGAATTCGACCTCCAGATCGAGTGTGACGAGCTTGCGGCTGATTAAGGCGTCCTGCACATGCTTTTCAAAAAGTTCTTGCTTCTTTTTACCGGGGATTTCACTGATTCTGCTTAAGAGGCTATCCAGAGAGCCAAACTGGTTCAGAAGGTCGGAAGCAGACTTTGGCCCAATGCCCGGAACGCCAGGCACGTTGTCTGAGCTATCACCTGTTAGAGATAGGTAGTCAACCACTCTCTCCGGCGGCACTCCAAATTTCTCGATCACCTTTTCGCGGTCGATAATCTGGTTTTCTTTGTAAATGTCCATCAGCACAACGCGATCGTTGACTAGCTGGCACAGATCTTTATCCGTAGAGCAGATCACTACCTCATCTTTTTCCGCCCAGACGGCGATGCTGCCGATTGTGTCGTCCGCTTCTACGCCGGGAACTGCCAAAGTGGAGATTCCGTAGAGCGCGCAAAACTGTTTGGCCCATTCGATCTGGTACAGCAGGTCCGGTGGCATTGCGGCGCGGTGTGCTTTGTATTGAGGGTAGATCGCCAATCTTTTCTCGGCGTTTTTGGGGCCATCAAACACGGCTGTCAGGCGATCCGGGTGGAACTCGTTGATCAACTTGAGAGTGGATCGTATAAAGCCAAAGAGGGCGTTCGTCGACTCTCCCTGGTCGTTGGTCATGTTGCGTATCGCAAAATAGGACCTGTAGATCAGTCCTGAGGCGTCGATGAGAAACAGTTTATGCTTCATGCAAGGGTTCTTTTAAGGTTGGTATAGGTAAAGCGGCTGGTTATACAGTCTCTTGGGGATCTGGTCTGAGTTCAGGAAATGGTGTGTGATCTTTCCTGTGAATAGAGGAGATTCCGCTTTGAACAGCTGGTTATACCAGTTGGTGCTCGAGAGCGAAACCACCTGATAAAAGTCGTCTTCAATGCTCAATTTGACCAACAGTTTTTTCAATACTTCGTCGCGTCCGGATGCAAGTCCGTCGATAAACCCAAGCTGCAGGGCATCATTTGCGATGAAGATTTTAGCTCCTGTCTCTTTGGTTAACACGTCACTCGTTAATTTTGGTCGGTTTTTAGAGACGACAGCGACAAAGTTTTTGTAGGTAGCGTCGATTACGTCTTTAATGTTGTCTGATTCTCCCTCTTTCCAGGGACGCAAAGGGTTCAGCTCATCTTTGCCTTTACCGGCATAGATCGTGAGGGCGTCGACCCCGATCTTATCCATTGTCTTAGAGAAGTTTAGGAATGAAGAGGTGATCACTCCAACGCTGCCTATCAAGCTGACATCTGATGCGTACAGTTCGTCAGCTGCGCAGGAGACGTACACTCCGCCCGAAGCGCAGATGCCGTCGATGTAGCCATAGACCGGAACATTGTAACGTTTTTTGTATTCTAGCAGAGCGCGGTACATGCCGTCTGCATCTGCAGCGCCTCCGCCCGGCGTATTAAGTCGAAGTAGAATCGCTTTGACGCGGTTATTTTTCAGGCTATTTTCTCTCGATTCTACAAGCAATTTCTCTAGATCCTTCTGCTCCAGTCCTTCGGTGCCGATCACTCCATTGATGTGCACTTCCAGGATGACGGGGGCTGTAGAAGTTTGCTTCTTTCGGACGCCCTCGGCATTGGGTTGGATCTCCTCAGAAAAATCGGTAGAAATCTCTAGCTCAGACTCTTCGAGGTTGTTCACATAATAAATCAACAGGATTAAAGCGGCGAGGATGCCGATCCATTTTGCAAATGTGGTGATCAGAGCTCGTACCGATGCGCGCCAGATAGGTTCATTCATTCAAAAAATCCTTTGCATTGAAAAGTTCCTAATCAGAGAATGAGGATAATCTGCCCATTCAATAACAGGGTTGGATCAAAAAGGAATGTTATGACTTTGACGGAAAAAGAGCAAGCAAAGCAAGAAATTGAACCGGTTTTAACTGAAGCTTCCTCGGGAAACAAGGAAATGCGCGAAGCTCTGGAAGTAACAGAAGAGGCTAGACAGCGAGAGTGGTTGAAGCAGACCTTTGCGGGCAATCTTTTCGTGGGGAATTTCGATCCTTCATCCCTGTTTCCTTTCCCTGAACAAAGTCAAAAGGACAAAGAAGAGGGAGACAAAATCATCGAGCCATTGATGGATTATCTGGCTAAGCATCTCGATCCGGAAGAGGTGGATAGATCTCGTGAAATTCCGAAAGAGGTGATTCAAGAGATGGGGCGCATGGGAATTTTTGCTCTGAAAATCCCCAAAGAGTATGGAGGCTTAGGCTTTTCCCAAACCAATTACAACCGTCTCGTGCTGCGCGTTGCCTCCTACTGCGGTGCAACAGCTGTCCTCATTTCTGCTCACCAGTCGATCGGCGTGCCTCAACCAGTGAAATTGTATGGCACAGAAGCGCAGAAAAGAAAATTCCTCCCGATGTTCCGCCAGGGAAAGATCTCTGCCTTTGCTCTAACCGAACTCGATGTTGGTTCCGATCCTGCGCGCATGACTTCCGAGGCAAAACTGTCAGATGATGGTTCGCATTACATCTTAAACGGCACCAAATTGTGGTGCACCAACGGCACAATCGCCGATGTCATCGTGGTGATGGCGAAAACAGCGCCAAAGATCGTGAAGGGGAAAGAGAAGCAGCAGATCAGCGCATTTATCCTGGAGATGAATACGCCGGGCGTTGAAGTGGTTCAGCGCTGCGAATTTATGGGATTAGGCGGAATTTACAACGGCATGCTTAAGTTCACAAATGTTAAAATCCCCAAAGAAAACCTGTTATGGGAAGAGGGAAGAGGCCTTGCTTTGGCCCTTGGCACGATCAACGTGGGAAGATTGACTCTGCCTGCGGCCTGCACTGGAGCTGCCAAACAGTGCTTATCGATCGTGCGAAGATTTGGCGAGGACCGCGTCCAGTGGGGGTTGCCGATCGGTTTGCATGAAGCGGGACGTGAAAAGATCTCCTACATCGCTGCGACGACGTTGGCAATGGAAGCGATGACCTGGTTAACGTCAGACTGGGCAGACAAGGGCGATATCGACATCCGCATCGAAGCGGCTATGGCTAAGTTGTTTACAACAGAAGAATTATGGAAGATCGTCGACATGACGATGCAGATTCGCGGCGGCCGCGGCTATGAAAAGGGAAGATCGTTAAGAGCGCGTGGAGAGGTTCCCTATCCGGTAGAGCGAATGATGCGCGACTGCCGCATCAACCGCATCCTCGAAGGCACTTCCGAAATCATGAAGCTATTTTTAGCACGTGAAGCAATGGATCCGCACCTCAAGCGCTTAGCTCCTTTATTGAGCGGTAAAACTTCGTTGATGGATAAGATCAAAACGGCTGGATCCGCTTTCTGGTTCTACCTCAAGTGGTTCCCCAAGCAAAAATTCCCCTTTTTCTCAATCAAGCGCTATCCTGAGGCTGGCAACTTAGAGTCGCATTTCCGCTTCATCCAAAAATCCAGCCATCAGATGGCGGCTGCGCTTTTTGAAGCGATGGCAAAGTACCAGCAAAAGCTAGAAAAACGGCAGCTGCTTTTGGGTCGTTTGGTGGAGATCGGAACAGATCTATTTGCGATGTCCTGCTGCATTGCTTATGCAGTCCATCTCAATAAGAAAAATCCCAAGGATGCAAAATCATTAGAGCTAGCGGACTACTTCTGTAACCTCGCTACGCGCCGCATCCAAAAGCGTTTCTCAAAGCTTAACCGCAATATTGACCGCCAAAGCAATCAGATTGCGGAGCAGGTGATCAAAAAAGATTACACCTGGCTGGAGCAGGGCGTTCAATGGATGGGCCCAAAGGAATAAAGGGGCACGGCTACTGTGCCCCTTGCCCAATCTAATAATATTTCTTGTTGATTGTTATTGAATTTATTAGATAAAATAACTCAAATTTAACTGAGAGTTATTATGTCTATTTCAATTGATCTTACGAAGCTTGCTCCTCTTTTCCAAAATATGGGGGCTGTTCCCGTTGAGATCGAAGTTCAGTCGGTTGCCATCAAATCAGATTTGTGTCCGACGATGCAACTTTTGGAATGGCCGATTGAATCGGAATTTGCGCAACTTGTTAAAGGGACTCCTGATTTTGATACAGTTTGGGATGCTGTTTTGAAGATGCCTATGAAAGTCCCCGCATTAAAAGCGAGAATGTTATTGCCTTTTGTCCTTGCAGAAGGAGGGGATGTATGGAACAAAATGTTGGATTCCATGGACAATCCTGCAAATCAACTATTTAAAGAACAATTAGTATCCATTTTTGCCTGGCTTCTTAAGCATGCGGAGGCACCGTTACCCCATCCAGATTTGGAAGAAAAAATTGCAGAGATAGAAAGTAGATGTCAACCCATTCTGCCCGATGATGACCACTGGCGGAAGTTAGATGTTAGCGATGAAGATGATGTCATTACTCAAATCAGCGCAGCCGGTTTGCTTCTTACGGATCAGCAATTAGAGATCATTTGGGAAAAGGTGCAACAAAGAAAAATGGATGCTGGAAAGGCGCAGATGATCGTGGCTTGCATCTGGTACTTTCCTCCACGGTTTTGGAAGGACAGAATAGAGGAGATAAGTAAGCTTCCATTGAACACGTTGCCCTCAAGTGATGCTAAAACGCTGCTTGCACGGATTGTGAACGGATATAAACGAGCGATGGTCAAACTCCAGAGCTTTGAAGCAGTATTTGTTTTTTTACGAGATCAAAACTGCAATGCAGCGATGAAGGGATTATTTAACCTCGTTTGGTCGAGAAAAGAGGAATTGAACATTGGGCATTTAGTTGTATTGCTACGCCTTATAGAAGCTCCCATGGAGCTGCGTGAGATGGCTTTATATATTACTGAAAACTATGAGAGGTTTCGTGAGGAAAATATAGCTTTAAACATTGTTAAGAAAGCGCTATTCAAAGATGTGATGGCCATCCATTTGTCGGATGAATTGGTTAAAGATGTCTTTGGCAGTTTCTACTTAGACGTGAACGCATCAGAAGAAAAGATTGCCGCTGATTTTAGACTGTTCACCCAAATTCTGATGAGGCCGGAGAATAAAAAAGATGACTTGCTCTTTTTTTTAGAGATTTCATCCTTCCATTTTTTACAGCTAGAGAGATGGCCCAGAGCTTTTTTGAACAACCATAGAAGCAGTGTTGTAAATGCTCTTTTAGATGTTGCTACGAAGCTTGCTTATCTCGACCAAGGAATCGAAGACGAAAGGAGATTTTTCGGCGCCTTTTTCAGAAGGGCTAAGCGCTTGTTGAGCGAATTAGAATTCGAGAATTTTATCTCAAAATCCATGTCCCTTTCCAATAATTTTGTCGGAGAACGGATTTTTAATGGCAAGTCAGTTTTAAGGCTCATGTGTAAGGAAATGATGTTGAATGGAGAGCGTTGGTTTAGATCGAACTTGAAAACGTTCGAGTCTGCTATGGAAAGAGATCGTCTATTCGACTCAATCAGCGATGTAGATGGAAGTTGGGAGCTGATGATAGCTGTCTATAGACTCTATAGGAGTTTATTTCCGAACAAAAAGGACTGGATTGCAAAGGCTATTGTTTCCTATGTAACTCGTATTCCACAAGCGAAAGATCCCAGCGATTTGAGTTTAATTTTGAACTGCCTCGATCGCACATTTTGCCCTCTTATTATTCTGAAGGGAGCAGTGACTCCAGGCTCTTCTCTGATTGCACTACTTAAAAAAGTGGATGAACTTTCAGCGGGCCTACCCGAAAATTCCTCACAGATAATTTTTGATTGGGCCAATGTTCTTGTGAAAAGAACTTGTCCGGAAGCTCCATTTTGGATTGAAGCACAGCGCCTTTATCAATCGATCTCCCGAAAAATTCCCAAACCGAAAGGAAAGAAAGGGGTGCAATTTTCAACGGTTTGGAAAAAGTTTGAAAACAAATTGGGAGAAGTTTCATCACCTGAAGAACTTCTTAAAGATATGATTTCTCAGAAGAGAGCAGAGGTGCGTTGTCAGACTAACGAGCGCTTTGCAATGGCGCTCGAGCTATATCAAAAACAGTACGACGACCGATTTGCTGATTTAGTCACTGATAGTGATGATGAATTTCGCATAAAGGACGAAGGTTTGGAAAAAATCCTGGAGCGATACAAACGGGTGTCTCTGGAGATGACCGAATTAGACGAGAAGTTAGATCAAGAATTAGAAAAACTCCATGTAGTCAGAGATGCGTCTGAACTCGAAAAAAAATTGGCTGTTGTATCTGAAAATTTGATGAAAGACGCAGAAACTAAAGCAACTCAAGTTGAAAAGGAGATTGAGGAGATTGCGAGATCCGTGATAGCGCAAACAGCGACTAGCTATTATAGCTTATGGGAAGACGGTTTGCGTGCGCCGGTCCGCAAAATAGAGCCCATAAAGCTGGATAAGGAGTGCACTGACAGCCATATAAGATTCAACGCGCTCCTGTCAGCTGCCAACCGGAGGAATGAACCTCAAGTTTCTGTTAGGCCAACTCGCGCAGTTCAAACTGGTAGTCCCCCGGAATCATTTCTTTCAATGTCTTTTTAGCATTCGACGGAGTGCTAAGAAGGTCTTGGAATACTTTGGACGGGAGCGTGATGGCGTCGCAGCCTTCCAAGGCTACTTGCGTGAATTGCTCTAGAGTGCGGATGCCCGCAGCCAACAGCTTCCCATCAAATCCTTCATTGCTTTTAAAGCGCTTGGCGCATTTTAAAAGATAAATCGGATCTTTGCCGGCATCTTCAATGCGACCGTAGTAGAAAGCAGCGTAAGTAGCTCCAAGTTTTAAAGCGAGATAAAGCTGCTGCGGTTCAAAAATCGCCGTGGCCATGACCGGAATGCCTGCTTCAGAGAGCTCGCGGATGGCTGCATACCCTTCGGCGGTAGCTGGCACTTTGGGAATGATACGGGAAGAAAATCGGTAAAGAGCTTTCGCTTCTTCTAAAAAATTGGAAGAGGTGACCTGAATGGCCAAAGGGCTTTCCTGCGCGTTTAAAATCTCCTGCAAGTGTGGCTCAATGGGGCCTTTGATTTGAGATAAAAGCGTGGGATTGGTCGTTACTCCATCCAACACTTCCAATTGATGCGCCTTCCGGATCGAATCGATCTCAACAGTATCTAACCATAGTTCCATGAGCTTATCCTCCTCGTTTCAGATTCAATGTATGCTCTTTTAGAATTTTCCACAAAGATTAGGTTTTGCCTGGAGAAAATGCAAATAGATGTGTATTATTAATTCTTAATAATTTAGAATTTTCGCGATTTATGAATAACTTAAATGATCTTGTTAACCCATTTTCGGGAAAGTATGATCGAAAGATCAAAGAGATTTGCAGGCCTCTCAACGACTGTCTGAAAATTCCCTACTTTGCCTATTACCAATTTGATGCACAGGGAAACTTTTGCTATCTGACCAATTGCGTAGAACCGGCCGATTTTTACTACTCTGAAAAGTTTTACCTTTCCAATCCCTTCTTCGTTCATCCGGATTTATTGAGAACTGGATCCGTGATCACTACAACTATTCAGTCTGAGGAGTACCTTCACACGTTAGAAGCTTCTCAGCGCAAGTATCAATTCACTACGGCTTTTTTGATGGTGGAAAAAAATGAGGGGATCGTAGAGGGCTTCCTATTTGGAACTAAGAGTAAGGATCCGCGCTTTGAAAATTGCTACTTTAGCAATATCGATCTGCTGAAGAAATTCAACCGCTACTTTGTGCAAGCGGCGGCGCCGATCATCCGTAAGATGAAAGAGGAGCCATTCAATATCCATCAAGCGCGTGGCAACGCTTTTCTTCAACGGGATCCCCTTCTTCCTCTTTCAAGCTTTGATCCCAATGTGGAGTCATTTCTTAAAGCGATATCTCCTTTAAGTCCCAGGGAAATGGAGTGCCTGGATCTGTTCCGGAAAGGCCATTCCGCTCAAGCGACCGCTGCCAAGATGGGGCTATCAAGACGCACTGTGGAGCACTATTTTGAAAGCATCAAAGAAAAACTAGAGTGCAATTCAAAATGGGACCTGTTGTCTAAAGGCTAGTGCTCTATATAGAGCACTAGGGTATTTTTTACCCTGATTTCTCAAATCGGCGAGCAATTAATCTTTAAGCATGCCAACGAAGGCCAACAACAACATAGGAGAAAACAAATGAAAACAGTTTATGGATTAGCCCTTTTAATCGCCCTGTTCTTCGGAGCATCAGCAGAAGCAGGATTTTCAAATAGCGGTACATTTAAGAGCGATAGACTCAATCTGAATATCGGCGGAACGCTGGAAAATGACGGAAAGTTGATTGGAGTTGAGCTTGCGAATATTTCCTGCCAAACAATCACAGGCAAAGGGTTAATCCAATCACCCGAGATCACCATCAAAGCAGACGTTTTTGCTTATACAGGAACAATCGATTGCAGTGGAAAGTGTTTGATCATTGTAAAAACTCCCTTCAATGAAAAGATGTTCAAAAGAACGGGTGGCGGAGAGTTCATTATCTCTCTTGAAGAGAATGCCTCTCCTGCTAAGAAAGCACTCCTTAGTCCAAGAGAAGCGTATTACATCACGGATGGATTATTCATGGATGTCGAATAACGCGATTAAAAGCAGCAAAGATAAGCTTGATAAGCTTATCTTTGCATTGGTGTTCCAATTGGATTTTTGTTAGTGTGGATCTATGGAAAACATGGTAGAAGCCCTTTTAAGGGAAGATCGCGTCTATGCCCCTTCGGAGGAATTTAAGAAGAAGGCGCTCATTCAAAACCGTGATCTCTATGAAGAGGCAGAGCGAAATCTTGAGGCTTTTTGGGCGAAGCAGGCGGAGCAGCTCGACTGGATCGAACCGTGGAAGAGAGTATTGGAGTGGACGCCTCCCTATGCGAAATGGTTTGAGGGTGGAAAGATCAATCTCACTTACAACTGTCTTGATCGGCATGTTCTGTCCTCTCTAAGGCATAAGGCGGCGATCGTTTGGGAAGGCGAATCGGGAGAAAACCGTACGATGACTTACTTGCAGTTATTGCAAGAAGTGTGCGCTTTTTCCAATGTGTTAAAGTCTCTTGGGGTCAAAAAGGGCGATTGCGTAGCGATCTACATGCCGCTCGTTCCAGAAGCGATTGTCGCTATGCACGCTTGCGCGAGGATTGGCGCGGTCCATACAGTGGTGTTTGCAGGATTTTCATCTGAAGCATTGAAAGAGCGCATGCTGGATGCAGAAGCTAAAGTGCTGGTTACAGCTGATGGGGGATTAAGACGCGGAGTGGCGTTGCCGTTGAAGGCGATGGCGGATCAGGCTGTGGCAGAGTGCCCATCAGTTAAGCATGTTGTCGTCCTGAAAAGGCTGGGGCAGCAGGTCAAGATGGA
Organism: Parachlamydiaceae bacterium; assembly: GCA_047972195.1. Lineage (GTDB taxonomy): Bacteria > Chlamydiota > Chlamydiia > Chlamydiales > Parachlamydiaceae > CAZSDA01. The sequence continues at coordinate 1,467 of JBKEAL010000214.1, read as the reverse complement.
GCGCGACCGCGACTACTGGTACCACGATTTGATGTCGCAAGTGAGCCGCGAATGCTCTCCGGAACCTGTCGATTCAGAACATCCTCTATTTATCTTGTATACTTCAGGAACGACTGGCAAACCGAAAGGGATTTTGCATACGACGGCAGGCTATCTTTTAGGCGTTCACTGCACAACTAAGTGGGTCTTTGATTTAAAGCCGGATGATCTTTTTTGGTGCACAGCTGATGTGGGCTGGATCACAGGGCATAGTTATGTCGCTTACGGCCCTTTATCTAACGGTGCTACGATTTTTCTTTATGAAGGGGCTCCTGACTGGCCTGAAAAGGACCGTTTCTGGTCATTAATTGAAAAGCATCGGATCAACATCTTGTATACGGCTCCCACAGCAATCCGCGCATTTATGCGTTGGGGCAAGAAATTACCGCAAAAGCACGACCTCTCCTCCCTCAGGTTGTTGGGAACAGTCGGTGAACCGATCAATCCAGAGGCGTGGGTGTGGTATTACGAAGTGATCGGCAATAGCCGCTGCCCTGTCGTAGATACCTGGTGGCAGACAGAGACAGGGTCAATCATGATCGCACCGCTTCCCGGCATAACAGTGCTTAAGCCCGGTTCTGCAACACAGCCGCTTCCCGGTATCGAGGCGCGCATTTTGGATACAGAGGGTAATGAACGTCCTACAGGCCTTCTAGCCCTTACCAAACCGTGGCCTGCCATGATGCGCGGCATATACAAAGATGAACAGCGCTACAAAGAAACCTACTGGAGCAAATGGGGCGGCAGCTTTTATTTTACCGGAGATGGTGCTAAGCGTGATCAGGACGGCTATTTTTGGCTCATGGGAAGAGTGGATGACGTCATGAACGTCTCCGGTCACCGCTTAGGCACCATGGAGGTAGAGAGCGCACTAGTCGACCACAAGTCTGTGGCTGAAGCCGCTGTCATTGGCGTCACAGATGAGGTCAAAGGCCAGGCAATTGTCGCCTTTGTGACAGTCAAAGAAGGTCATTCAGTCACCGAGGACGAACTTAAAGAACACGTCGTAGAGGTCATAGGAGCCCTTGCCCGGCCAAAGAAGGTGCTCTTTGCCAAAGACCTTCCCAAAACGCGCAGCGGAAAAATCATGCGCAGGCTTTTGCGCGACATTGCAGAAGGGCGAGTCTTAGGCGATGTAACGACCCTGGCCGACCCAGCTGTAGTCAAAGAGTTAAAGTCACTCTACGATGAAGATTAACGACTTTTGTTGATTGATTGACAGAATAAACAGGATAGAGGATAGCAAGGCGTTTGTCTGAAATCCCACTGCGATTGGTTAACAGGATAAGGCAGAGGATCGCCTTCGGCGGCAGGATAGGCAGGATAGGAGGGGCGAGACGATGGTCTTGAATCCCACTTAAATTGAAAAAATAAAAAGAAGATTTCAATACCTCCTTTTTTTATTCTTTTTCCTATCCTGTTTATCCT
>JBKEAL010000009.1:0-1982 GCA_047972195.1 Parachlamydiaceae bacterium | reverse complement strand
ATTAGATCCTAAAAAAGATTCGAAAATACCAGAAGGACCATTAGCTGAAAAATGGACCAACTATAAGGCTCATCAAAAGCTGGTGAATCCTGCCAACAAACTTCGTCTTGACATCATTGTTGTAGGGACAGGCCTTGCTGGAGCATCTGCAGCCGCGTCTCTTGGAGAAATGGGCTTCAATGTATTAAATTTCTGCATTCAGGACTCTCCTCGCCGTGCACACTCTATCGCTGCACAAGGAGGGATTAATGCTGCAAAGAATTATCAAAACGATGGTGACTCGGTTTACCGTCTATTCTACGATACAATCAAAGGCGGAGACTACCGCGCTCGTGAGGCTAACGTACATCGTTTGGCAGAAGTAGCAAATAGTATCATCGACCAATGCGTTGCTCAGGGTGTTCCATTTGCACGTGAATACGGAGGCTTGCTTGACAACCGTTCATTCGGTGGAGCACAAGTTTCGCGTACATTCTATGCTAAAGGACAAACAGGACAGCAACTATTGTTGGGTGCATACTCAGCATTAAGCCGTCAGGTAAACAAAGGCAGTGTGAAATTATTCACACGCTACGAAATGGTTGAAGTTGTTCTGATCAAAGACAATGACGGTGTAGAACGTGCACGCGGTATCATTGCTCGTAACCTTGTAACAGGTAAACTTGAGCGTTTCGCAGCTCATGCTGTTGTAATCGCAACAGGTGGATACGGTAACGCCTTCTTCCTTTCTACCAATGCTATGGGCTCAAACGGTTCTGCTGCAATTCAGGCCTATAAGAAAGGTGCTTATTTTGCAAACCCTTGTTTTGCTCAGATTCACCCTACTTGTATTCCTGTTCATGGCGAGTTCCAATCAAAATTGACATTGATGTCCGAATCTCTTCGCAACGATGGTCGTATCTGGGTTCCTAAGAAAAAAGAGGACGCAGAAGCCATCCGTACAGGAAAATTGAAACCTACTCAAATAAAAGAGGAAGACAGAGATTACTATTTGGAGAGACGTTACCCTGCGTTCGGTAACCTTGTACCTCGCGACGTGGCTTCACGTGCAGCCAAAGAAAGATGCGACGCTGGCTATGGCGTCGGGTCAACAGGTCTTGCTGTTTACCTTGACTTTGCCGATGCGATCAATCGTCTTGGCAAAAATGTAGTGGAAGCCAAATATGGTAACTTATTCCAGATGTATGAAAAAATTGTTGATGATAATCCATATGAAACTCCGATGATGATTTATCCGGCTATCCACTATACAATGGGTGGTATCTGGGTTGATTATGAGTTGATGACTTCAATCAAAGGGTTGTTTGCCCTTGGTGAAGCTAACTTCTCGGATCATGGAGCCAACCGTCTTGGAGCTTCTGCTTTGATGCAGGGTCTTGCCGATGGATATTTCGTATTGCCTTATACTATCCAGAATTATCTAGCCGATCAGATTTCAGTTCCTCGTTTCAGTACTGATTTACCAGAATTTGTACAAACTGAAAACGAGATAAAAGAAAAGGTTGCCAAATTGATGAATATCAAAGGTAAACGTTCTGTAGACTCTATTCACAAGCAGCTTGGTCTTATCATGTGGGACTTTGTAGGTATGGCACGTACAAAAGAATCGCTGGAAAAAGCTATTGAAGAATTGAAAGCTGTCAAGAAAGAATTCTGGTCGAATGTTCGCATTCCGGGTGAAGCTACAACACTGAATACTGAGTTGGAAAAGGCTCTACGCCTAGCTGACTTTATCGAAATCGGTCTATTGATGGCATATGACGGACTGAACCGTAACGAATCTTGCGGTGGACATTTCCGTGAAGAATATCAGACACCAGAAGGTGAAGCGATGCGTGACGACGAAAACTATTCTTATGTTGCATGTTGGAAATATGAAGGAGAAGACAAAGCTCCTGAGCTTGTCAAAGAACCTCTTGATTATGAATTCGTAGTAAGACAACAACGTAATTACAAGGCATAAAATAAAAGACGATGGAAAA
>JBKEAL010000007.1:0-1200 GCA_047972195.1 Parachlamydiaceae bacterium | reverse complement strand
GATTTTCCGTTCAGGTTATTGAAACTTACGGCATGTGCGTCTGTATCCATATCTCCCACTATCTGATTTTTGAAATCGGTATAGAACCATTCAAACATTAGCCCCATCTCTCTCCTGTTCCATATTGGGATAAAAATATGCGCCGTAGCGCCATAATTCCAAGCTTCTTCGGGTTTCAAATCCGGTGCGAGATTCATTGTCCGATTACTGGCAAGCAAAAAATTGTTTTCCGCCAGTACATTTGGCGCCTTGTAGCCTTTTCCTACCGCAGCACGCAAATGCAAAACGTCAGCAATATTGTAACGGACGTGAAATCTCGGAGAGACAAACCAACCGTAAACGGAATTATAGTCACCACGTATCCCTGCCATTGCAGAAAGATTTCCATAGTTCAAACTATATTCGGCAAACGCTCCCGGAACGTATTCTGTTCGTTTTAAGGGAACTGATTCTTCCGTAGTTAACAACTCATCATACACATCCATATTAAAACTTGCTCCGACCGAAAGTTTGTTATGTTCATTAAGCTCTGTATCATAAATAATATTGCTGTAAATATTATCCTGACTCCCGTTATACGTCTTATTACCATAGAGAGCATCTTGATTATGAATACTTCCACTTACAATAATACCTAAACTGGATTGTTTACTCCGGTGCTCGTGTTCTGTGTCATCATGGTTATGCTCCTCATCACCAAACAAGAAACCATTTTTCACAAAAAACTCATAGCGTTCGGTATCTATGCCTACTTTGTAGTTTCCGTTAATTTGTCCACCGATTCTTTTTTCTGAAATTCCACGAATAAACGCCTGAAGAATATAATTGTCTTTTTTGTAATACCAACGATTGGCTAAGTTATACTGACGAATTCGTGGTAAATCCATATAGTCGTCCTTGTTGTAATCCAGATTCAAAAACTCATTTGATGCGTGCATTAACACGGATGTGGACAAGTTTTCATTTAGAGATACGGCCGCATCTAAGTTACTTTCCACTCTTCCTGTAGAACTTGAATATAAATTCAGCGACACTTTATCGCTCAGTTGTGGTTTCTTATATTCTACATTTATCTGACCGGCAATCGCTTCGTATCCCGTTTTTACGGATGCAACCCCTTTGGAGATTTGTATGCTTTCCATCCAAGGACCCGGGATGTAGCCCATCCCATAAGCGGAGGATAAACCGCGAAGATTGGGA
>JBKEAL010000296.1:0-4501 GCA_047972195.1 Parachlamydiaceae bacterium | reverse complement strand
GGGATAGAGTGCTCCATTTGCGTGCTTTTCCCCTTTCGAATGTCCATTTTTGCAATACTCTACTGTGTTAGTAATCCTGTCGGCAATGAGAGCCATCACGCACACTGGGTACTTACAACTTGCTTTTGCAAATGAACGTCCAAATGTCTTTGGAATGAAGGATCGCCTGGGTTGATCTGTTTCGTTTAGTTTTTCCTTGATTGAATGGACTGTCTCTCCTAATTTTTTAAAATTCTCGCCGTTATTAATTGAGTCTCTAGTATTCATTACGAAATTATTGATTGTTTTCATATAAATCCTTTTTAAACTTTTGATTCAATTCTAATATAATTAAAATTAAAAATCAATAGTTTTTTGAAGTTATTCGCTTAATAGCTTCTGATGAAATCTGTGAGAGAAGGGGACGAATAGTTTTGGAACGAAGAGGCATCCAACGAGAGTGACCGTTCCAACGACTGCTCCGAAGAGTATGGAGATGGCGATCAGTGTTGGAGTTAGCCCGACGAGAGTTAAGGAAATGGCCAAGTCTTTAAGTGTGGCATTTCTATGTCTAGCGATGAGACCCACTAGATTAAAAAAAGATAAAGTGATTCCCTCGATCAACATAGCGGTGGCAAGTAAGGGGTAGGAGAAAACCGATTGAATGGCCATCGGGACGCAAAGAGCGCGCGTTCGATTGGGGTGATTTTCCAGTCTTTCGTACATTCCGGTTTTGAGCATTTGAAAGGCTCCGAGAGAAATCACAGGTTTCATGCCATTCCTAAGTTTTTTTGCGATTTTGCATTTTTTTTTATTTTCCTGTACCATTTTTTCACAATCCTATCAAAGTAAAGACTTATGAACCCATTTCGCAATTTGTCTCTCAATTCAACATTCATCATCGCAATTGCGCTGGGTGTGCTTTTCGGCTTTATCAACTATGTCCCTGTGAACCAGTTTTCTTATGCTGTTTCAGAAGTGTTTATTCGCCTGTTGAAGCTCGTTAGCTTACCTATTATCGCGCTTTCATTGCTTTCCACGGCCTCGGGCATGGAAGATGTGAGAGAATTTAAGTGGATCGGGTTTCGGGTCTTGCGCTATACCCTTCTGACGACGTTTTTAGCCGCATCTATCGCTTTAGGACTCTATCTGTGGATCGAACCTGTTCAGGTGGATCTGGCGGGAATGGCGGCAGAAGCGATCCAAATCGACAAAAACAGCTACTTTGATTACCTCTTGAAAGCCATTCCTTCCAATATTGTGAAGCCCTTCGTCGATAATCACGTCATCGGCGTCATGATGATCGCCATGCTGATGAGCGTGTCGATGCTGACACTGCCAAAAGAGCAAAGAATGCATTTGCATACGGTCTTTCATGCGCTGTTTGCTTGCGTGATGAAAATTACGGGGTGGATCGTCAGGGCCATGCCTGTAGCGGTCTTTGCTTTTATCGTTCTCTTTTTCAAAGATTTGCGCTCCGGAATGGATCTGACGACAATCGCACTCTATTTGCTGACAGTGATCTCTGCAAACCTGGTGCAAGGGGCGATTGTCCTCCCTATACTTTTAAAAGTGAAAGGGATTGCTCCATTTGCTTTCTTTAGGCAGATGCTTCCGGCCTTGACGGTCGCCTTCTTTTCCAAGTCATCCAGTGCGTCGATCCCAGCAGTCATCAAGTGCGCTGTAGAGAGGGCGCATCTGTCGTCTAAGATTGCCAACTTTTCGCTTCCACTTTGCACGACGATCAATATGAACGGCTGCGCGGCCTTTATATTAACTACAGTGCTTTTTGTCTCGATGAGCAGCGGCATGGAATGGTCGTTAATCGAAATGATGGGTTGGGTTGTGATCGCAACGTTGGCTGCAGTAGGAAATGCCGGCGTTCCTATGGGATGTTATTTCCTTTCAGGAGCTATTTTAGCAGCGTTGAACGTGCCATTGGAGATCCTGGGAGTCATTCTCCCGTTCTATACGATCATCGACATGGTGGAAACCGCATTGAATGTGTGGTCTGACGCTAGCGTGACAGCTATAGTCGAAAAAGAGGTCAAAGAGCGAGAGATCGCAGAAGCGTGACAAATATTTGATTCAGTATCTAATTTTAATTATACTGAGAAAATGAAGCACGACAAAGATCAGGTGCCTAGATATTTTCAAGGTGACCGTTTGCAATTTTTAAAGAATATTGGAAAAGAAAAACTGACGCAGCTTCTTGAAAGCATGCTTCTCATCAGACAATTTGAGACTCGGGCTGAAGCCTCTTATCTACAAGGCAAGGTCGGGGGGTTCTTCCATTCATACATAGGCCAAGAGGCGATCCAAACAGCAGCCGTCCACGTAATGGGGCAGAACAATTGGTGGGCTACTACCTACCGCTGCCACGCCTTGGCTATTTTACTAGGCGCACCTATTCAGGAACTGATGGCAGAGCTGTTTGGTAGAGCAACAGGCAACGCCAAAGGGCGCGGCGGCTCGATGCACTTTTACACAGATCGGCTATTGGGTGGATTCGGCATCGTCGGAGGCCAAATTCCTGTAGCAACTGGAGCTGCATTCACAATTAAGTACCGCAAGAATAAAAATGAGGTCTCCGTTTGCTTTATGGGAGAAGGGGCCGTTGCACAAGGTGCTTTTCACGAATCGCTGAATTTAGCGTCGCTTTGGAGTCTGCCCTGCATCTATGTGATCGAAAACAATAAGTGGGGCATGGGAACGGGTGTTGAAAGGGCTTTGACCAACCAATTAATCGCAGAGGAAAAGGCTCCTTCATACAACATGAAAGGCTACACGTTCGATGGCATGGATTTTGTCGATTGCTACACAGGTTTTGCGGATATCCACAGAGAAGTGCTTGAATCAGGTCGTCCTGTTCTTGTCGAAGTGCTGACTGAGCGTTTTAAAGGCCATTCGATTTCAGATCCCGGTCTATACAGAAGTAAAGAGGATCTGAAAGAGCGCATGAAGTACGATCCAATCTTAAGATTGAAGCAGGACATGGAATCATTGGGATATCTAACGGAAGAAGAATTCAAAGCGATCGACCAACGGATGAAAGAACAAGTTGTGGCAGCCATCCAGTTTGCCGATGAGAGCCCATGGCCCTCTGCTGAGACTTTAGAGCAGGACGTCATGGCCCCTGAAACAGAAGAGGGGGTAGTATGGGCCAAGTCGTAGACATCAGGGAAGCTCTAAGGCAAGCTATCGATGAGGAGATGACTAGAGATGAGCGCGTCTTCATCATGGGTGAAGAGGTGGCGGAGTACAATGGAGCCTACAAAGTAACGAAAGGCCTGTTAGACAAGTGGGGCCCCACTCGAGTGATCGATACCCCTATTTCTGAACTTGGATTTGCCGGGTTGGGCATTGGCGCAGCAATGACGGGGCTTCGTCCTATTATCGAATTCATGAGCTTTAACTTCTCCTTTGTGGCTGCAGACCAGATCATTTCAAACGCGGCAAAAATGCATTACATGTCTGGAAACCGCTATTCTGTGCCGATCGTTTTCCGCGGTCCGAATGGGGCAGCGGCTCAAGTATCAAGCCAGCATTCCCATTGCGTAGAATCGATGTATGGCGTGCTTCCGGGCTTGCAGATCGTTGCACCAAGCAATGCTTATGATGCAAAGGGACTCTTAAAGGCATCCATTCGCTCAAACAATCCTGTTCTTTTCCTGGAGTCGGAGCTCTCCTATGGCGATAAGATGGAGATTCCAACGGAGGAATACTTAGTGCCGATTGGCAAGGCGCACGTCGCTATAGAGGGAAGCGATCTCACTTTAGTTTCCCATAGCCGAATGGTGAATTTTTGTAAGAAAGCAGCTGAAGAACTTGCCAAAGAGGGGATTTCTGTTGAAGTGATCGACCTTAGAACGATTCGACCACTGGATATGGACACCATTGCAGAGTCGATACGAAAGACGCATCGCGCCGTATTGGTCGAAGAGGGCCACTTTTTTGCTGGCATCACTGCGGAGGTAGGTTTTGAGATAATGGAGAACTGTTTTGATGATCTCGACGCCCCGATCGCTAGAGTCTGTCAAAGAGATACCCCTATGCCTTACTCCAAAGTTCTGGAGCAAGAGACGATGCCGACGGTGTCTCGTATCATAAAAGCGATAAAAAGCACACTTGGAGTGATTTAAGATGCCTTTTACAATTACCATGCCAAAGCTGTCTCCCACTATGGAGGCCGGAACAATTGCCAAGTGGTTGAAAAAACCAGGCGACCGCATTGAGTCGGGAGATGTGCTGTTTGAGGTTTCCACTGACAAAGCAACTGTTGAGCATTCGGCACTGGATGAAGGCTATCTTCGCAAAATTCTCGTTCAGGAAGGGCAGGAAGCGCCCGTCAATCAGCCTTTGGCAATCTGTACTGAAACGAAAGAGGAGTCGATCGACAACTACCAACCGAAAGCGATAGAAACAGCGCAACCAGCTACACAAACGGCTGCTCCAGTAGTAAAAGCTGTTGAAACGGCTCCAAAATCCACTCAAAGAGTCGTAGCGTCTCCCTTGGCTAAAA
>JBKEAL010000260.1:0-1873 GCA_047972195.1 Parachlamydiaceae bacterium | reverse complement strand
GGATGCGACTTGTTGTACTCGCGGATCACTTCACATTTTTTGCAGACAGGCTCTGCCCATCCGATGAGAGGTAGAAGAATTAATGGTAGAAGATAAATCATGCGATCTCCTTGCGATTGGTTAAGATAAAGAAAAGATGCGTCCATGCTAATGCTGTGACAGGAGCGGTAAAGAGCCAGCCGATGCCAAGCAAAAGTGTGCCGGCAAAATTGATCAGGCAAGCCACGATAAAAAACCCTAAAAGGTGCCACTTATGTCCATAAGTTACCTGATTGCTTTTACGCAACGCTTCTACCCCCTCTAAAGAATCCTCCAGAACAAAAAAACGGTACATGCTGAACTTTAATGCAAAAATAATGCCGGGAATAATCACAAAGATGAATCCGAGAACCACAGCCAGTGCATTCAAAACATAGGCACAAAAGTAGGAAGGGAAAAGATCAAACCGGGAAAAAAAGTCGCTGAATACGTAAGGCTCGCCCTTAACTGCTTTCAGAAGAATCGTTGTAAAGCCCATTTCCGCCAAAATGATTAAAAGACCCCAGATCAGCAGCAAGATAAATTTTGAAATCAAAGCATCTTCTGAGACCGCCATCTGAAGCCCATGCGGAACCATCGGCAAGACGGTTGAAAAAAGGAGAATCCCCGTAATCAGCACCCAATGCTCTTTCCACGTCTTGAACCCATCTTTAAGTAGTGAACCGATTTTCCATTCCATAAAAACCTCTTAATTGAAAATTTTCTTTCCAGTCACCGTAAGTGCCGCGCGGGCAATGTTTGCACCATGGTGGTAAGCGGCAATCAGCCCTTCCGGCAGCACACCCACCTGCTCCATGTTTGGACCCATCGATCTTCCATAAGGCCCCCATTGCAAGCCGCCATCTTTGTATCCAGGCGTATTCTTCGGCAATGGCACAATGAGCAAACCAAGTTCAGCACAGTTGTTCAGCAGGGCAAGCATCGTCACTTCACAACCACCTCCCGCGCTTCCATACCCTGCACCACTTACAAAAACGCCGCACACTTTTCCAATGAGCTTATCCTTCATCCACAACCTGCTGCACACCTCGTCGATGAATTTTTTCATTCTCCAGCTAGGGGATCCCATATGAACAGGAGAACCGAAAACAATCGCATCATGGCCTAGAAGGTCTTCTGCCGTCGTTTCTTCAGCCTTTTTGACGGTAACGCTTGCACCTTCAACAGTTTTCACGCCCTCTGCAACCGAAAGTGCCATCTTTTGCGTGTTCCCATAATCTGTATCGTATACAATCAGAACCTTCGCCATAAGCGTACCCCTTTTCGTTAAGGAATAACACGTTGCTTCGATATTTGCAAAAGATCAGTTACGATGCGTATCCGGCATTGGGGTATGGCCTGAGCTTTACGGTTGGCGTAGCGGCTGCTTGGCTTGAACTGCCCATTTTGCTCGTTCTCATCTTCCCCTGCTTGCTATATAGCAGCCGCACCAAACGCTATCTCACTCTCTATTTGGGCATTCTTGCCTGGACCATCACGCTCTACACCTACCCTGGGCAGAAACTTCCCGAAGAGGGTGTTTGGGGCTATGCGGAGATAGCCATCGACCGCCTCTCCATTAAGGCAAGCCGCAAAGGCCAACAATACCTCTACAAAGGAGTCATTCGAAACTTTTGGGTTGATGATCAGCTGCGCTTTCAAAATGCGCCCTACTATCTCACTTTGCCTTCAACATCCCTAAACCGCCCTGAAGCCTCCTGCAACTACCTCATCTACTGCAAAGCTTTTCCCGCTAATCCTCGCACTGTACGCCTTCAGCACGCTGAGCACTCCGAGTGGATCGCTATTCCGGGAACCTATTCCCTTTCCGAATGGCGCTACCACGCGAAAGCAT
>JBKEAL010000167.1:0-18199 GCA_047972195.1 Parachlamydiaceae bacterium | reverse complement strand
ACTCTTTCTGTCTATTACAAAGGCAAGAACATCTACGATGTGCTTGAGATGGATGTAGAGGAGGCGCTCGCCTTTTTCGATGCATTGCCCCACATCCGCAAAAAACTGGAGATGCTCCATGCGGTAGGTCTGGACTACATGAAGCTTGGTCAGGCGTCGACCACCCTTTCAGGAGGCGAGGCGCAGCGCATTAAGCTTGCCAAAGAGCTCGTCCGTCCTGCGACCGGAAAAACCCTTTACATTCTCGACGAACCAACCACCGGCTTGCATCCGCACGACATCATGCAACTGCTGCAAGTGCTGCACAATCTCGCTGACAAAGGCAACAGCATCATCGTCATTGAGCACAACATGGAGCTCGTCAAAACAGCTGACTGGATTTTGGACTTAGGGCCAGACGGCGGTGCCGGCGGCGGCGAACTTCTTTTTAGCGGAACACCTGAAGAGGCTGCTAAACAGGATACACCGACTGGCAGAGCCCTTCAAGAGCAACTCTACACCACTCCCAAAGAGCGATTAAAGCGCTATCTTAAAAAGAAAAAGCCTCCCGTCCAGGAGCCAATCACCTCAATTGACGTCTTTGAGGGCGAGCAAAACAATTTAAAAAAGGTGACCGCTTCGATCCCGAGAGGCGAAATTACGGTCTGTACCGGCCCTTCGGGTTCCGGCAAATCCTCTTTTGCTTTTGAGACGATCTATGCGGAAGGGCAAAGGCGCTACATCGAATCCCTTTCCCCTTATGCGCGGCAGTTTGTCGAACAGATGCCTAAGCCAAAAGCTGCCAGCATTGAAGGTCTCTCCCCTGCTGTAGCGATTGAGCAAAAGTCCCATGCAGGCAATCCACGAAGCACTGTGGGCACTTTAACAGAAGCGTACGACTATCTACGCGTTCTGTATGCACGACTTGGCATTCCGCACGACCCCGACACCAAAGAAGTGATCAAAGCGATCAGCAAAGATCACGTAGCTGACAAAGTAATGGAACTACCCGAAGGCAGCCGCATCCAAATCCTGGCTCCGATTGCTATCCGCAAACAGGACAAATTTGAAGAGATCGTCGCACGATTGAAGCGTCAAGGTTATGTGCGCATCCGGCTGAACGATCAGTACCACGACCTCGACCAATCGATCGAATCTTTTGCCTACGATAGAAAGCGGAAAAATGCCCTCTACCTTGTGATCGACCGGTTGATCGTCAATCCTTCCATCCATTTGCGTCTACTAGAGGCGATCGACCACGCAGCCGACCTTGGGCAAAAACAGGTGGTCATTGCCCTACCCGAACGCGACCTCTATTACAACCTCTCATTTGCCGTGGAGTCCACTGGCAAGTCCTATCCAGAGATCACGCCGCAGACATTTGCTTTTAACAAGCAGGAAGGCGCTTGCCCAGAGTGCACCGGCTTAGGATTTACTTATGGGGCGAATTTGATGCAGAAGCCCGGCTTCTCCCATCTTTCTACATCGCAGCTTCTGCACTTCTTTGCGGACTTTACAGGCCATAGCAGCTACTTCAAAACGATCATGCAATGGCTGCAAAAGGCAGGAGTCGATACCGACAAACCTTTACAGGAGTTGAAAGAGAAAGCGTTAAAGATCGTTTTGCAAGGTACAGAGGAGCTTCCTCCCCTCAAGCTGCCAAACGGTTTGGAGCTTAAATTCAGAGGCCTGGATCCATTTCTTGCCTTGATCGGAAAGGGCGCAAAGACGGCCGTAAAAGAGCCCATCCTGCCGCTTTTGAATGAGCAAACCTGCTACGCCTGCCAGGGAGAAAGACTCAACCCGCTCGCTAGAAACGTCCTCTTGAATGGTGTTTCGATCGGCGCTTTGTGCAAGATGCCGGTCGAAAAGAGCTTGCCATTTCTGGAAAAGATCGATGTGGATATCCGCCAGAGGCACTTGCAAGAAGTAAAAGAGCAGATCATTAGCCGTCTGAAGTTTTTAACTGACGTCGGAATCGCCTATATCTCTCTCGACAGAAAAGCTCCGACATTGAGTGGCGGCGAGATGCAGCGCATTCGTCTAGCAAGACAGCTCGGTAGCGGCCTGACAGGCGTTCTGTACGTTCTGGATGAACCGACCATCGGTCTCCATCCTTCCGATAACGAAAAGCTAAATCTAACTCTAGGCGAGCTGAAAAAACTGGGCAACACCCTACTCATGGTGGAGCACGATCCATTGACGATCGCAAAAGCAGACCGCCTGATCGAGTTTGGACCAGGTTCCGGCACCTATGGAGGCAAAATCGTTGCCCAAGGAACCTATGATGAGATCTTAAACGACCCCAATTCTCTAACAGGCGCATATTTGAGCGGCCGAAAAAAAATTGCGCATCCACCCAAACGAAAAGCCAAAGAGCGCGGGCACCTTACCGTTGAAAACGCTTGCCAGCACAATCTTAAGTCCCTCAGCGCAGACATCCCTATTGGTGCCATGACCTGCATTACAGGAGTCTCCGGATCCGGAAAATCGACATTGATGCACGACGTGATCGCCCCAGCTGTCGCAAAGGGCTTGCACACTTCTAATAGCATCACAATCGATGGAGCTATCGTCTCCGGCATTGAAGCGTTTGAGAGACTCATCACCATCGATCAAAACCCGATCGGTTTGACCAGTCGCTCCGATGTCTCTACCTACTCGGAAGTGTTAGGCCCCTTAAGAGAATTCTTTGCCAAACTTCCGCAAGCTGCCATCAAAGGTTTGCAACCGAAAAACTTCAGTTACTACCACAGAGCCGGCATGTGCACCCACTGTTGGGGCCTTGGATATAAGACAATAGAGCTCCACTTCCTCCCCTCTCTTAGAATCGTTTGCGAAGAGTGCCAGGGATTAAGGCTTAACCCTAGAAGCTTAGAAGTTCGATACCACGACAAAAACCTCGGCGAGATCCTAAACCTCACAGTCTCAGAAGCTCAAGAACTTTTCCAATACCACCCAAAGATCCGCCGCATCTTGGACACCTTAGCTTCGGTCGGTTTAGGTTACCTAACCTTAGGCCAAGGCATGGCCACCCTCTCCGGCGGCGAAGCGCAACGGATCAAACTCTCCCGCGAGCTCGCAAAACGCTCCTCAGGAAAGACCCTCTACCTTCTCGACGAACCCACCACAGGACTGCACGCCTCCGATATCGACCTTCTGCTCCAAGTCCTCCAAAAACTGGTCGACAAGGGCAACACCATTGTCATCATCGAACACAACATCGACGTCATCAAAGCCGCCGACCAGATCCTCGACCTAGGCCCCGCCGGCGGCGACAAAGGCGGATTCCTCGTCGCATCCGGCACCCCGGACGAAATCGCCCTCAACAAAAAGTCCCTAACGGGACGATTTCTTTAATTTTTCTATTTTTTGATCAGAGCGAGAGGGATATCCCGGACGATGCAGTTATGACCGAGAGCTTCGTCAAAATAGACACCGGTCATCGAGCTTAAGGAGCGTTTCATGTCTTGATAGGAGGCGGGCGAGCCATGTTCGTCTCTTTCGGGCAAAGTGAACTTTGTGCCGCAATAAACTGCATGAAATCGAGATTGATTCCATCTTTTTCGCGCCTTTTTAAAGGCCTCTTCGGGACTAGCTGCAACAACGTCGGTTGGCTTACCATCTCGATGCCAGACGTAGATCTCCTCTCCTTCCTTCATTAAGGTTAGTGGAATTTTCTTCCCTTCGAAAATCTCGGCTAAGTGGATACAGGTCATAGTATTACTTTACAAAACGGCAAGAATTCAGTAAATCCATCTCAAATCCATGAGTGCAGAGGAGATCCATAAACTCTTAAAAGTGAATATACTTTACTAGCTGAAATTCTCCATTTGTTCTATTCTCTAAAGTGTATGACGGCAGAAAAGTTCCCATCAAAAAAGACACAGCGTTTTCAATGCAAGAAATGCTTGCAGCAGTTTTCGATCGTCTCGGCAGCGAAGCCGCGCTTCTGTCCGATCTGCAATACGCCTTTAGATCACGAGCCGGAGGAACCCGATACAGTATCTGAAGGTGGAATCTCTTTAGTAGAAGGCCACGAACCTAGTCCTGAGGCTGTGCAATTTTCTCTAGGGCCCTATAAAATCCTAAAGGTGATTGGTCAAGGCGGCATGGGAGAAGTCCTCCTCGCTTACGACACCATCTGCGGCAGAAAACTGGCCTTGAAGCGCATACGCACTGACTTGACGAAGATCGAGCCGATCAAAAACCGCTTTTTAAAAGAGGCAAGAGTCACAAGCCAACTAACTCACCCGTCGATCATTCCTATCTATACAATCCATCAGGAAGACTCTACCTACTACACGATGCCCTATGTCGAGGGAGAGACGCTCAAACAGATTTTGCGCAAGAGCCGCCAGAAAGAAAAAGAAGGTGAGCGGGTTGACTTGAGCGAAGGCTCTATTCCCACGCTTTTGCGTATCTACCTGACGATCTGTCAGGCAGTTGCTTATGCGCATTCCAAATCGGTGCTGCACCGCGATTTAAAACCAGAAAACATCATCATCGGAAAGTATGGCGAAGTGATGATTTTAGACTGGGGGCTTGCCAAGCTGGAGTATTCATTAGCCACTGACGACGATCTGCCTGAGGAATGTGTGGGAAAAAGCCATCCACTCCACCAGATCACCAAGATCGGAAAAGTCGTTGGAACCATCTCTCATATGGCTCCTGAAAGAGCTTTAGGGGCGCAAGCTACGAAAGAAACAGACATCTATTCTCTAGGAGTCATCCTATTCCAAATCCTCACATTAAAACTACCATTTAAACGAAAGACTCTGAAAGAATACCGTCCTGTTGCCGGCACGGAAACTGTCCCAAATCCGATTGAAGTAGCCCCTTACCGCGACATTCCCAAAGTTCTGGCAGCAATCACAATGAAATGCTTATCGAACGACCCCAAAGAGCGATTTCATTCCGTCGATCAGCTGATCCACAATTTGCAAAACTACATCGAAGGCCGCTCAGAATGGTTTTTAGCACGCGATCTATCGCCGCATAACGCAGAAGATTGGGAATTTCAGGAAAACATCCTCATTGCCGAGCATACAGCGATCACACGCCATGCAGAGATCGTAGAGTGGGCGCAAATGATGATCTCCAAAGAATCCTTTGCTGCTTCAATTCGCATTGAGGCAGACATCTGCCTGAAAGAGGGATCTCAAGGGATTGGTATCTTGTTCAATATTCCTGAACAGATGGAGCGGAAAGAGATCAATGAGGGCTATTGCTTATGGCTAGGAACAAAAGATGGTGTTCCTAGCAAGCTCCTCAGAGCCTCAGTAGAGGTGATGCCTGCTCACGATGTGCATTTAACGGAAGGGAAAAAGCATGCGATCGTTCTGGAAAAAGTGGACAACTCCATCCGCTGCTGGATCGACGGCATCCAACAAATCTCCTACATTAGCCGCATGCCTTTGATCGGCACTCATGTGGGATTGCTATCTCGCGATGCTAACTACGAATGCGATCAGATGAAAGTTTACGTCGGAAGCCAAAACATCAACGTCAACTGCCTTGCCGTACCCGATGCCTTCTTGGCCAACAAAGACTACAACATGGCCCTCTCAGAATACCGTAGAATTGCCAATGTGTTCTCAGGTCATGCAGAGGGCAGAGAGGCGATCTTAAGAGCCGGAATCTGCCTGATCGAACAGGCAAAAGCGAATGAAGATCCTGAGCACTATTTTAATCTGGCGCTTCAAGAGTTTGAAAAGCTGCATGAGACAGCCGGCGCTCCTTTAGAATATCTGGGAAAAGCCCTGACTTACGAGACGCAAAAAGAGACCGAAGAAGAGATCAAGTGCTTTGAACTTGCCTTTAGACGCTACCCAAAGCACCCCTTGCTCCACGTACTAAAAGAGCAGGCGTTATTCCGGCTGATCGAAAGCTCAAGCGAAGAGAGAAAAGCGACCTATCTATTTCTTCTTTTCGCCTTGCAAAACTTCCCTCAAGCATTAAAAAGCGCTTCATTCCTCAAACTGATTGAGAGCTTAAAAAAGCACTGGGAGCCCCTCATCTGGTTTCTCCCAAGCCGCGAGCCAAGTTTGGAAGAGGAAGAGCTTAAATTGCATTTAGCATTTTGGACAAACAAACCTTATGCCCTCCTAGATGTAGCTAAAGCAACAGATAACAGCTCTATAAAGCTGAATGCGATCTACTTCATGGCAGTCCTAGGCCATTTAGAAGAGGCTAAAGAACTTGTAGATGAATTCGAAGAACCTCTTAAAAAATGGGCAGCACCTCTTTTCCTGGAACTTAAACCCTCCCATTTTCCCACTCTCATCGATTCTCCGGAGGCGCGTCGTCTGGCCAAGTTCCTCTACCGTCGAGCTTTCGAACAAAATCATCCAGAATGGGTACTGGAACAGATTGAAAAGACCACCGATGGTGATTTCCTCCCGGAAAAGATCTGCGCGCTGCTCTCGCTGAAAAAATTTGATGAAGCAGGTGCTGAGTTCCAGAAAATTCCACTTGAAAAGCTGATCGAAGAATCCAATTACCTTCACTTCCTCTACGGCTTATGGCTTTATGTAACAGAAGGAGAAGAGATCGCCAAAGCGCACTGGACCTCCCTCCATGACGCCTTCTTCCCAAGAACATACAATCTATGCACCCAATACCTCATGGGAAGGTTAGATCCCCGCTGGGAAAATCAAGCCTTCGACTACGAAAGAATGCAGCTCTCCAAACAGCTTAAACTGTTCCACCGGCTTATTAATTAAAAAGCTTATTAGATTTAGCGGCCCTAAAAATTCACTTGGAAGAGTCTTTAGGCAGACATGTCGATTTAGTCACTTATAATTCATTACACCCTTTACTTAGAGATCAAATCCTATCTGAACAGGTGGTCATCCTGTGAAGCGAGACCTCAATGTTTTTGTGATTTCTCTAGCTAGATTATAAATTTCAGCGTTGTATTTATCATTAACATGCATACAACCTCCGATTTAATATATAGTAATTATTATATTACTATAACCAAAATAAACGCGAATTAAGCAACTTGAGGAATCATTCCCTCTAGGGTTTTGGTAAATTTGCGCTTCGTGACAAAGGAATAGATCCCTACGCCGATGGCTGCAAAAGTGCCAATACCCAAAAAACCCCAAAGAATGGGGGCAGCAGGCGTTGGCAGAGTCATCAAAAGGACAATTCCTATCGTAGATAAAATCGTTAGTGCAAGCTTGATCGCATACTGTCTCTTGGAGACTGTAATTCTACGATCTACTAAATCTTTTGCCCTAGAGATCTGCTGATCGTCTTCAGACCTGTAAATCTTCTGCACAGCAACGGATTGCTTATGGTTCAGCAGTCTGAAAAAGGAGAGGCTGCCCTTCTTGTTTCTAACGCTTTTTAACGCCGCTCTTGGATCGTCTGCCTTTAAAGCTCTAAAGGTCTTTCCTTGCTTTCTCAAAGAGTGGATCTGCATTGAGTCAACGACACATCCAAAGATCTGCAAGCCAACAGCAGCCACACCAAAGACAGTAGACGCCAGTGAAAGTGCGTGAGTAGTTCTTACAAAGCTAATAGCCGTAGAGGTGCTGTCAAAAATCTCGCCAACCGCATTTAACACTTTAAAGCTTGGAATAGCCTTATATTTGCCCTCTGCCCTGCGCGCATCATGAACGTTATCTTTGATCGCAATGGCATTAAAAATGGTCGAAGCGACAAGCGAAATACCGCGGAATGGAACCAGCGATTTCATAAAAACGCTTGCTTCTTTCGAAGTAAAAATCGAAGTGACGCACACGATAGAATTGAGGATTTTACCATAGAAATCTTGCGCTGTATCCATGGCATCCCTTTTCGCTGCAATTTTATGTAGTAGCCCCATTAATATAACCTCTTTAAAAAGAGGCTATATTTTAACAACACACCAATAATAAAGCAAATAAAGCCCAGTAATTTATTTAAAAAATCAGCAGGCTTAGTTAGATAGCTTCATTTCGAAATAGAACGCCGGGATGCTGGAATCTTCGCTTCCACGGCGGCGTTTTCATGACGGAGATGATCTTTTCCTGGCCATTCGACTTGGTGAGGCGCACCTTTCTGAAACCACCCAGGACGATGCCTAAGCCGAAGAAGAAGATGTTATTAAACCACTGCGGCGCTTTACGCATGATCCGCACAATCAACCCCATGATCCCGGTGATCTCGAGGTCCAGAAAGCCCATCTCGAATAGAGCACTAGCTTCTTCGCTGACGTATTTCCCCATCTTTTTTGCTACCCAGTCTGTGCAGTTGTGCACGAGTATCTGAAAAGCCAGGTTGTTATTTCTTGCGTTTCTCAAGTCCTTGCGAAGAGACTCTACACATGCCGCCCCCTTTTCAAATGTCATAGGGAAATGCACTTCTTTCTTTTGGCGGTAGGTGTACTGTTCATTGTTATCGGGATATTCAAGAACGGCCAGTTTGGGTCCGCATAGATATCCCAGAAGGTCCATCACGCTTTGTGGATAGCGCTGTGTGAACTTTCCCCAGCCATGTGTATAATCATAGCCTCCATTGCCGTCCGGAATAGCGATACGGAAGAAGGAGTGAGAGCCAAAAGTGTTCAACTTGTCTGCCGTGCGCGTAGCTACAACGGTGAAGACGTATTGCGAGCCATCGCATTCAAAGCCAAATTTTTCCGTAGCTTCTTCATTTGTCAAATGCTCTTTCATAGGCAGAGCTTTGTACCACTCGTCTTTATCTAAATCAATGAGGTCTACAGCGTCTCCCTCGGGGTTTACAGGGCTTTGTTGATGAGGATCCCAGTTAGTCACACCCGTCTCTTCAAAAAAGGTCAACATGCCCTCATCTTGGTTCTTTTTTCGAAACACATCAAACACTTGATCGACTGTTTTATCCACTTGATTGGGAAAATGAACGACGCGATGCCCTTTTAAGAGGCTAACGGGCTTTCCCTCCATCACCATGGAAACGTCTTTTGAGTGCGCCCTTGCCACGACCTTCAGATGCTTGCCCTGGTATGTTCCAAGACGCATTTTTAAGCCGGAGCGGCTAAGTTTTTCCGTTAAGTGAGGAAACTCGACACACACCTGTACGGATAAGCGATTTAAAAGGGACCATTTGAAAAAATTCTTGCAAAATCGCTTGTTATTCAAAATAAGCTCTGCACTTTCAGGATAACGAGCAAGTTCTGCTAAAATTTCCAGATCATCTTTCGTCAACTCTTTGTCAGTATAAGTAATGTTCTTTGTTTTCCACTCTTGCGCACGTTCCGTCAATCTCTGTAAAAGTTCAGGATCTGCATGCTCTAGAGGTTTTTGCGCACCTGTGCGATATTTCATGGCCGCAACTTTCAGACGAAGGCTTTCAAGCCTATTCTTTGAAACAAACCAAGAGGAGGAGACGCTATTTAAGAAATTCGTTGCTCGCTGCACTTTTGCATCGACGTTTTTAGGTTTGCGATGTCTTTCGTAACGGTCCAATCCTTTTTCAAAAATGAAGCAAGCCTTGTTCTTTCCAATTTTAACCATACAGGCGGATCCTATGATTGTTCCTAAAAAGGAAGGATATAGAATCAGGGCAACAATTTGCAAGTAATTTTTAAAGAAGATTCAGACTAGGCGCGCTAATTTAAAAGGCGCACTTTTAATAAAAGTATTTACAAACTAAATATAACCAACCATCCCATTTATGGGGTGCAGCACACCCGTTTGAAATAAAAATCATCCGACCTCGTTGAGGCGAAGATGTTCCAGTAATTGCAGAGGGCGTATTTGAAACGACCCACCCTCCACTCAAACAACCGCGTGTAAGAAAAGGCCATGGCTCGAAGGGAGGTCCATCGGAGCCATAAAGCTTCTCCATATTCATATCCAATGCGCAAGCCTTCCTTAATGGAAGCCATGGCAAGCACCTTGGCGACGAGTAACGCAGGCAGATAGATCTGTCCAGTCTCAAAGAATGAGTGAGTGGACAGCGACTTGGCCACTTTTTGTCCATCTTCCCAGATCCAGATCTTACGGAAAGCTCCCAATGGCAGGTGCAAATGTGCCAGCACCGGCACTTGCCACTTTGCAGGAAGCTGCTTGATCCAGCGGAAAAGATGAGATACAGGGCCTTGGGGTTCAGTATCCAGAAGTTGCATTCGGAACAGGTCGGGCACATGACCTTTGCCCAGTACCTCTTCCAATTTTTGGTGCACCCATTTAGCACAGTTCTCAGATTCGATCTGATAAACAAAGTTGCTTTCACGGGAGCGCATCATATCATTTTTCAAGACGCCCATCAGAGCGGCGCCCTGTTTTTGCGTCAAAGTAAAGGGTTGGAACCCTTTTTGACGATGGGTGTAGAAGATGTTTTCATCGGGGTAAGCGACTGTTGCGTGAACAGTCTTAGTGAACATTTTCAGCTTTTCAAGGATTGTTTCAGGGTATTCTATCGCTAACTTACCGAAGTCGTAAATCGCATACAATCCTCTTCCTCTAGGGATAGCCACTTCAAGGTACGCATGAGTTTCTTCATAGTCCAAATTTGGACGCCCACGCGTTGCACATGCTGAAGCAACCCAATGGTGAGGCTTCACATCAATCTTATAACGATTCCACATCTGCCTGCGGTTCAGCACTTCGAGCAGAGGCATCTGCTCCCACCAATTACCTGCATCCAGGTCGATCTGTTGGTATGCTCCCAATGTGGCATCCCAGTAAGCAAGAAGGTGGATATTCCAGTTGACGATCCCTTCTGCCATGAATTCCAACTTACCGACATCGATCTCCTTTCTTGAAAAGTCGAGGAATACATCTGCTATAGACAACTTGTAGTCCCCTCTTAGGGTAACTTTTAAGGAGGGGTCCAAAATGCTTAAATCATTGCCCTCAAACGGAAGGGTCAACACTTTCTCTGTCACTCCAAGATGCGTTGTGGGACGTCTTTGGATCTTGAGGAAGGTACCGCCAAATAAGCTGATCCTGCCGGAAAGGCCGCTCTTGAGTAATCGAGCGACGGTAGCAGGGAACTGAATGAAGGGGGCCACGTCGTTTTCATCCCTTAACACCCAGTTCATGAACTGCTCTCTAACCTCCAGAGAGCGATGAAGAAGCGTTATAAAGAGGGGGTATCTTGTCGCGTTCTTCAAATGCACAATCTCTTTAGGGGATAAGGTCGGTTGAAAAACCAGCGGATGTTTCTTTTTCCAGGCGAAGGCGTAATCTTCCAATGCGTGGAACTCCTCGTCGGAGAAAGAAGACAGCTCAGCACCGCCATTCTCTTTTTCCAGTCGATATTTCAGTGCCACGACTCTTTGCTCAAGGAAACCGCTCGCATCGTCCTTCTGATTGAGCAAAGGTTCAGCTTGATCTATCCAATAGAAAAAAAGATCGTCAATGCCATCGCCGAAGCGCACAGACACTGTTTCGATGTAGTCAAACTGCTTAATTAAGGTATCTGAAAAGGAAATTTTTTCCTCACCCTGAACTTTTTTGCCGGCAAATTTTGCCCGCAGTCGGTCCAACGTGCCTCGTAATGAGGCTTTTAGTGATCTGTAGTTCATACTTACCCCCGATCGTTGCGACATAAGATGTTGGTTTTCAACCTCTTAAAATTCAGCTCTGGCTTTAAGCCGAATTTTTTTTCAATCGCGAGACCGACTATGTAACAGCAATTTCTATGCCGTTCATTTCAGTACTCTACTTCTACCCTTTCTTGTTTCATAACAGATCATTTGATATTATGCTACCCATGACTGAACTTCCCAAAGCTTATGAAGCCAAAACCGTAGATCCTAAATGGTATCAATTCTGGAATGAACTTGCACTTTTTCAAGCAGACGCATCCAGCACAAAACCTGGTTATTGCATCGTGATCCCGCCCCCTAACGTAACCGGGGTGCTACACATGGGTCATGCACTGGTCAATACGCTGCAAGACGTTCTGATCCGTTGGAAGAGAATGAGCGGTTTTGAAACACTTTGGGTACCGGGCACTGACCATGCAGGCATCGCCACGCAAACTGTCGTTGAACGCCATCTCATTAAGACGCAAGGCAAACGACGTACCGAATTTTCCAAAGAGGACTTCTTAAAGGAAGTATGGAAATGGAAGGATGAAAACGAATCGCGCATTCTAGATCAAATCAAACGACTAGGCTGCTCCTGCGATTTCAGCCGACTGCGCTTTACCATGGACAAAGGCAATAACCGTGCCGTTCGCACCATGTTCAAAAAACTGTACGACCAAGGACTCATCTATAAAGGCGATTACCTTGTCAACTGGGATCCTGTCTCTCAAACTGCTCTTGCTGACGATGAAGTGGAATATGAAGAGCGGCAGGGATTCCTGTGGCATTTTAATTTCCCTCTGAAAGACGGCTCCGGACACGCGGAAATTGCAACAACCCGCCCTGAAACGATGCTAGGCGATACCGCGATTGCCGTATCTCCAAGAGATGAACGGTATCGCAATTGGATCGGCAAGGAAGTGATCCACCCAATCACCAACCGATCTATCCCGATCATCGCTGACCATTTCGTCGATCCGGAATTCGGAACTGGAATGGTTAAGATCACACCTGCACACGATCCCAACGACTATCAGATGGGCTTGAAACACAACTTACCCTTCATTAATATCATGACGCCCGATGGAAAGATCAACGAAAATGGCCTTTCCTACGAAGGGATGACGATGCAAGAGGCGCGCGATGCGCTTGTCTCCTTCATGAAGGAAAAGGGCCTCCTTGTAAAAATTTCCCCTCATGTAAACCGCGTCGGCATCTCATATCGCTCTAAAGCTGCCATTGAGCCTTATCTCTCGAAGCAGTGGTTTGTGAAAATGAGCGGATTTGCCGAAAGACTGAAAGAGATGGTAGACGGCAAAGAGGTACGCTTTATTCCTGACTCCTGGGTAAACACGTACAACCACTGGATCAACAACCTACGCGACTGGTGCATCTCCAGACAACTGTGGTGGGGGCACCAGATCCCCATCTGGACGAACAAAAAGGACCCATCTAAGGTTCTCTGCTATGCCGAAGAGGGAGTTCCTTCCGAAGTGGCCGCGCATCCGGATGATTGGGAGCAGGAAACAGACGTATTGGACACATGGTTTTCCTCTGCACTCTGGCCTTTTGCGACTTTAGGATGGCCTGAACAAACGCCTGACCTAAAAAAGTTCTACCCCAACTCCACATTGATCACGGGCCACGACATCCTCTTTTTCTGGGTCGCCAGAATGCTCGCCTTCGGAGATCATGCGATGGGCAAGCCTCCCTTCCCGGAAACCTTCCTGCATGGCTTAATCTTCGCTAAATCGTATTGGCGCAAACAGCATGGCGGCGGCGTAGCTTACGTATCTGATGAAGAAAGAAAGGCCTATGACCTTGGCAAGCCTGTACCAAAAGACGTCGAGTTCAAATGGGAAAAGATGTCCAAGTCTAAAGGCAACGTGATCGATCCTTTAGAGATCATCGACGAATATGGTACAGACGCCATGAGGATGGCTCTCTGCGCAAGCGCAACGCAAGCACGTGAGATCGATCTGGACAGAAGAAAATTTGAAGAATTCCGCAACTTTACTAACAAAGTGTGGAACGGCGCACGCTTCGTCCTCATGAACCTTGAAGGCTTGACCGCGGAAGAGATCTCTTCCGGAATCGATGAGTCTACATTGCAGCTTGAGGACCGCTGGATCCTTTCCAAGCTATCTGAAGTGGTCTCCCTTGTGAACCAGAAGCTCACCAACTACGAATTTGACCAAGCAGCCCTTGCCGCCTACGACTTCTTCTGGAAAGAGTTTTGCGCTTATTATGTAGAATTCAGCAAGCCAGTCCTGTTTGGGAAAAAGGGCACAGCCAAGGATAAAGCACAGAAGCAGAAACTCCTCCTTATTATCTTGCTGCAATCTGTTCGATTACTACATCCAATGGCGCCTTTCATTACAGAAGAGCTGTTCCAGTTGATCAAGCAGATGTTCCCACAACTTCAAACATCTTCTGCCGATGCCTATACTAAAGAAGCATTGCAAGCTCTGCAAGCACGTGCCTGCGCAGAGGCAACCTATCCAAGACCGCTTTCAACGCCTCATGAAGAGACGCTGCAACAGTTTGGATTGATCGAAGAATTGGTCTATGCCTTAAGAAACTTAAGGGCGGAAATGAAGCTACCCCCTCAAACCGCTACTGACCTCCAGATTATCCTAAACGCAACACACCCTCTGTATGAAACGGTGAAAACAAACATCCAGCTGCTCTCCGCACTTGTAAAGCTGAATCAAATCAACATCGTGTCAGAGGCACAGCAAAATGGCCACGCAAGCTTAGCTCAAATCAGAGGCATTACCCTACTCATGCCTCTCCCAGCTGAGTTGATCCAAGCTGAAAAAACGCGCCTGAAGAAGGAAGAAGAAAGACTCCTGCTGCAGATCCAAAAAACAGAACAGCAATTGAGCAACAACGATTTTTGCTCAAGAGCTCCTGCCGAGCTAATAAGCAAACTGAAAGCTACATTGGAAGAAAACCTAGAAAGCCTACGCCTGATCCGGGATAAACTGGATTAAGCAATATAAGGCTTATCAAGGCATTAGAAGAGATCTGAGTGAGATCCGACTCTTTCGAAACGAATGGAGTGATTTTTGTTGTCCTTCTTATAAATTAACAAGAAATCAGGTTGAATATGACACTCCCTATAACCGACCCATGAACCAACTAAAGCATGATCTAGTTTTTCTGGGGGCAGTTTTACATCTTCAGCAAGCATGTTCAGTACTTGCAGCAACCCTTCAATGTCTCTTTTTGGAGAAGTCTGTTTTAGGGCTTTTTTTATATCTTTTTTAAATTGAGTTGATCGCTCTAAGACCCTCATTAAAGACCTAGGTCTTTATATAAATCCTTCATTGAATCGAATTTTTTGACACCTTCTCCACGTTCACTTGCCTCAATTGAGGCAAGTGTCTCTGCATTTGGTGAATGAGTAAGCTCAAGAGGGCACCATGAATACTTTTCTTCAACAAGCTCTAAGATGAAGTCTGTGATAGTCATTTCTTTAGAGGCTGCAATCAATTTGATTTTCTTTTTCTGCTCGGAAGAACAATCTATAGTTAATCTAGCTTCTCTTGCTGGATACGTCTTTTTTACGATTGCTGTTTTTTTCTTCATAACCCCTCCTCATAACCATTATTATATCATGAAATCATGTTTGGTGACAATGTGACTTTCTGTGTCGATAGAAATTACACTTGCGCATGTAAAAAATTTATCAACTTGGGAGCTTGAATCTGAAAAAGACTTCTCTTCCATCCTCAATGACCGTTGGGAAACTGGCGATCAGATCCTCATTGATGACCAAATCCTAATGAACGTGACCCGCAATTCTCAATATGCGTTTCACCCAGTGAAAGCTTGGTGGGTCAAGCAATAAAATAATCCGAGCATTTATGCTCGGATTCCCGTGCCCGTTTTTCCGATTGTTTAAGCAAGCGCTCTATCTAAAATCGCCTCTTTCTGCGGCAAGCAGTAGTAGGAAGTTCTTTGTCTCTTTTACAACAACGCCTGAGAGGGCTGCTAGGGCAATTAGGTTAGGAAAGGCCATCAGGCCGTTGAAGATATCTGAGATTTTCCATACGATGCCTAGCTCCAAGACGGCTCCTGGAATGACGATCAGCGTGAACAGAATGCGGTAGAAGGGCACCGAACGCTCTCCAAAGAGGTATTCGACACATTTCTCTCCGTAATACGCCCAACCGATCAAAGTAGTAAAGGCAAACAGGATCAGTCCGGTGGTGACGACGTAACCGCCCCATGGGATCACGGAATTGAAGGCGGCAAGTGTCATCGAGGCGCCGTTTAAGCCTTTGCCGGAAGCATCTACTGCTCCAAAGACGTCGGTCACGCCCAAGACAAGAGCTGTGATTGAGCACATGATCACGGTAGCTAGAAAACTGCCGGTCATGGAGACAAGCGCCTGTCTTCCGGGCACGTCGGTCTTTGCGGCAGCTGCGGCAATGGAAGCTGTCCCAAGGCCCGCTTCGCTAGTCATCAACCCGCGGCTGACTCCTACCTGAACGGCCATCGCCACAGTTGAGCCTGCAAAGGCGCCAAAAGCCGCTTCTCCGGTCATCGCATTGCTGAAGATGGCGCTTAAAGCCATGGGGACCTTATCGTAGAGCATGACGAGGATGACCATGCCGCCACCGATGTAAAGTAAAGCCATAAAGGGTACGAGTAGCGAGGCGATCTGGCCGATGCTTTTAATCCCGCCCAAGATGGTTAAGCCGGTCAATACAGCTAAAACGATTCCTGTCCACAAGGGGTCGATGTCAAACATCGATTGCATCACGTCAGAAACCGAGTTTGCCTGAAGCATGTTTCCACCGCCGAATGCCGCAATGGCTCCAAACAATGCAAACGCAGAAGCAAGCCAGTTCCAGCCCAATCCATCGCGAATGAAGTACATCGGACCGCCGCACATTTCACCGCGTTTATCGATTGTCCTGTATTTTACAGCCAGAAGCGCTTCAGCATATTTTGTAGCCATACCGATCAATGCGGTCAACCACATCCAAACCAAAGCTCCGCGGCCCCCAACAGTGATCGCCGTAGCGACGCCTGCAATGTTACCAATACCAATCGTCGCAGCCAAAGCTGTCATTAGAGACTCAAAGTGGGTGATGTCCCCTTTGCCCTGCCCAGGATGTTGCGGGCCAAAAGCTAACTTCAACGCATAGGGAAGGTAGCGGAACTGCAGCCCTTTTAACCTGATAGTCAGGTAAAGGCCGATGCCCACAAGCGCGATGAGGAGCGGAGCTCCCCAAACTAACGCGTAAAATGCATCTAAAAAGCTAATGACAGCGTCATACATGATCGATCTCTGTTTTTGTTTCTGATTTAATGACAGCAATAAATGCTTTAGTTTCGAGTAAAATAATGGGTGAGAGGCAGATTAAAGCGATCAAGTTCGGAATGGCCATCAATCCATTCGCAATGTCCGCGATAGACCAAACCAGCTCCAGCTTTAAAGCGGCGCCAGGGATAACCACTAAGCAGTAGATTAAACGAAAAGGGATCACAAAACGCTCTCCGAGCAGATACTCAACGCACTTTTCTCCATAATAGCCCCAAGCTAAAACTGTCGTAAAGGCAAATAGCGTCAAGCCGATCATCACAATCCACTCCCCTCCTGGAATTCCAGATTCGAATGCGCGGATCGCAAGCTTGGCTCCAGTCAACATGGTTCCATCCGGACCCACTTGACCAAGGGCGCCTGTAGCTGCCACAACAAATGCTGTGATGGTACAAACGATGACTGTCGAAACAAGTGCACCGGTCATGTTAATGATCGCTTGTCTGCCCGGAATATCCGTTTTAGCGGCAGCAGCCGCAATCGATGAGATGCCAAGGCCCGCCTCATTGGAGAATACGCTGCGAGAAACCCCTTGCTGCATGGCGATAATAAAGCTCGAACCTAAAATGCCTCCGGTGATTGAAGTGAAGTCAAACGCTTGTTGCATCACCTGGGCAAAAATACCCGGCAGTTTACCCAAATTGAGAAGGATCAGGTACAGTCCGCTTCCTACATAAAGCACCGCCATGACAGGAACCAATACTCCCGCCACGTGACCGATCGAGCGGATACCGCCCAAAACGACAAGGGCTGTCAATACAGCGATGCCAAGACCTGAAACCCAAGGATCCATGTTCATCACTTGGCCCAAAGACTCAGCGATCGAGTTCACTTGCACCAAATTTCCTGTGCCGATTGCGGCAAAGATGCCAAAAATGGCGAATGTAATCGCAAGCGACTTTCTCTTCAATCCATGTTCGATGTATTCCATCGGGCCGCCGACCATTTCGCCTCTCTTATCTTTGATGCGGTATTTGATCGCGAGTAAAGACTCGGCGTATTTCGTGGCCATCCCTAAAAGGGCGGTGACCCACATCCAAAACAGGGAACCTAAACCGCCTGAAACAAGACCAGTGGATACTCCTACAATTGCCCCTGTTCCAATCGCTCCGGCCAATGTCGTCATCAACGCTTCATAAGGATTGATGTCGCCTTGTGAATTTTTCTTCTGTTCGGCGAGGACTTGCTTGAATGCATAACCTAAATGCCTGAACTGAAACCCCTTGAGAAGTACGGTCAAATAAAAGCCTGTTCCCAAGAGCAGAAGGAGTAGAGGAGGCCCCCACACCCAGTCGCGAATGTTACCTAAAAGTGAAACAAGTGTATCCATAGTGCTAGCCTTAAATTTAAGGAGATGAGAAGATTATAGCGGA
>JBKEAL010000141.1:0-1475 GCA_047972195.1 Parachlamydiaceae bacterium | reverse complement strand
ACATGCCTTTTTGTTTAATCAGGAAGCTGAAATCTTGATCCGGACGCAGTTGCTTCAGTTTGTCGTGCAATGCTTCACGCATGGTCAGAATGCGGCTGCGCATGCCTTCCACTTCATTCAGACATTGCGCTTTGAGTGCTTCACTGCACAGCACGCCAGAGACCACCGTCGCGCCATATTTCGCTGGGCTGGAGTAGTTGCGGCGCACAGTCGCTTTTAGCTGACCCAAAACCCGCGAGGCTTCTTCAGCAATGCCACACACCACAGACAAACCACCGACACGTTCGCCGTAGAGTGAGAAAATCTTAGAGAACGAGTTGGAGACAAAAATCACCACGCCTTCTTCATGGGCAATCTTACGAATCACAAACGCATCGTCGGCCATGCTTTCGCCCTAACCCTGATAAGCCATATCAAAGAACGGGATCAACTGCTGCTGCTTGATGACGTCAATCACTTCGTCCCATTGCGCTGTGGTGAGATCTACGCCCGTTGGGTTATGGCAGCACGGGTGAAGCAGCACGATATCTTGGGCAGGCAGTTGGCGCAGCGCGGCAATCATGCCCTCGAAATCGAGCATTTTGTTTTGTGGGTTGAAGTAAGGGTAGGTGCCGACGTTGAAACCGGCCCCGGCGAAAATTGCGTTGTGGTTTTCCCACGTCGGGTTGCTGACCCATACTTTCGATTGTGGAAAGTAGTGATGGAGGAAATCTGCGCCAATCATCAGTGCCCCTGAGCCGCCTAAAGTCTGAATGGTGGCAACGCGCTGGGTTTCCAGTGCCGGATGGTGAGTGCCAAATACCAGCGATTGCACGGCAGCACGATAAGGTGCCAGACCTTCCATGGGCAGATACACGCACGGTTGCTTCTCTGCCTGAGTCAGTTGTTCCTGCGAGGCAGCCACCGAGTCCAGAGTGGGAATCTTGCCGTTTTCATCGTAATACAGGCCGATGCTCAGATTGACTTTATCTTCGCGGCTGTCCGCCATGAATTTTTCCATCAACGAGAGGATAGGGTCTCCGGCGTAGGCAGTAACGTGGTTGAGCACAGTATTTTCTCCTTATTGTATTTGACCTGATAACTGTCTGAGCTGCGTTTGAAGGTGTAAATCAGGTTCAGCATCAGTTCGACAAAAATAAACAGGCCGAGGTCATGCAGCCCGATGACCGACAATGACACCAACAGGATTGTGACGTCAACTCTCAACTGCGCGGTGAGTGTTTTTTGTTGTGAAGAGAAGTTCGCCAGCGATATGAGCTTTGTATCGCGGAGAATTGGTAACGGCAATGCTCAGTGCATTGATACGAAAAGAATGGCAAAGCAGAAATGAAAATTGCCGCTGATGACTCAGCTGCTTTTTCGAATGTGGCGGATAGATAGGGATTTGAACCCTAGGTACGCTATTAAAGTACTCCGGTTTTCAAGAACGGTGCTTTCAACCACTCAGCCATCTCTCCGTGGTTGAGGCGAATATT
>JBKEAL010000136.1:0-5652 GCA_047972195.1 Parachlamydiaceae bacterium | reverse complement strand
GGAGGAACTTGCTCACCTGCAAAGCGGGGACCCGTCGTGCCACTCCAATCAGCAAAGATAGGCATCTGCTTCACAGCGTCAATTCCACCAAGTGCCTCAACCATTTGAGGTGTAAATTCATTCAATAGTTTTTGCTCTTCAGGATCGATCGACTCACTGCTGCTACTTACAGAAATGCTCTTTGAAGCACTGCTCGTTGAAGAGCTGCTGGGCGTTAACACTTTTTCAGCAGCATTTTGGACGTTTGGTTCAGGCTGGCCCTTCTTAACCTTGCCTGCCAATTTCGAGATTCCATAAACCAGAGCAACTGCAGCAGGAACGATCAAGGTAATGCAGGAGAGAATGGCCGCCACTGTGAGCGCTTTGCCTTTCTTATCCGTCTGCTCTTTCGGATGGCGAATCAGTTGAAAATAGTTTCTACACGCATCTTTAATTGTTGTCATTCTTGTCCCTCCATCCATATTTTTTGTCTTTGAACCGCTTCTTCCGTAATTTGGTAATCGCGGAAAAGATTAAATACGCCTACTTTTTCAGGGTCCTGTCTTTCGTTGAAGTCCAAGGTGCAAACAGCACCGTTGTCAGCCTTAAACCAATACAGAACGAATTGTGGAACTTCTCTTACTTTGTGACTTTTCTTCAGATCTACAGGCCGTCGTAAACCGATCGGCTTAACGATCACTTCCATCCAGTACTGTTCTGATGGATTTTCTCCATCCAATTTTTCTTTACATTCTTGAACTTTAGCTTTGTCAAAGGCCTTTGGATTTGAAAGAACATCCGGTTGTCTAGTCAAGAACAACTTCAGATTTGGGGCCGTCTGTAAAAAGCCAGTAAAGATCCTTACAGCATCCAGATCAAAAATAAATGGGCCTGTCAGTTCCTTAGGAGCGACCACTCTTTCCTGAAATGCTTGGTTCCACTCTTCAAGGAGTAGCTTTGTATTTGCCTCGGGCTGCTCCAACTGCTCAGCTATATCTAATAAACACTCGGTATTGTCAATTTCACTTAAAGAAGAGCTGCTGGAAGCACTTGCTGAAGAATTTGAAGGAGACAGCACTGCAGAAGCGGTGCGTTCTACTTTGGGGTCGCTTACACATTTTTTGATCTTCCCAATCAACTTCGAAATTCCGTAGACAAGACCAATGGCTGCGGGAACGATTAGAGTGAAGACGGAAATCATAGCAATCACCTCGAGCGCCCTATCCTTTTTATTCTCACTAAGAGGACGACCGAGATCGATCATATTAAAATAATTTCTACAAGCATGTCTTACTGATGTCATAATATAAATCCTTTAATTGTACTTAAATTATAAACATATATTAATTTAAATTCAATAATTCATTCCGTATCTCTCCTAAAAAAAGGAGTAAAGGGTTACACTTTGCTTATGTTCCACTACTCTTCCATAGAAGAATTGCCTTCGAATCTCCCCTGCATTCTTACGTTAGGGAATTTTGACGGAGTGCATTTGGGGCATCAGTATCTACTTCGATTAGCATGGGAGCGCGCCATGCAGATGAAGCTTCCTCTTGGAGTCGTGACCTTTAAAAACCATCCTTCAGAAGTTCTTAGACCCAACCATCCTATCCATCTCTTGTCCAACCCTGAGCACAAACAAAAGCTATTAGAAAAACAGAAAGTGGATTTTGTGCTAGCACTCCCTTTTACAGAAGAGACCTCCAAGCTATCTGCAGAAGCTTTTTTAAGTACACTGCATGAAAAACTCCCCTTCCGCACATTGATTTTGGGATTTAATGCGCTTTTAGGCAACGACCGCTTAGGGAATGTTCCAGAGCTCCACCGCATCGGCAAAACACACAACTTCACAGTAGAGCACGTCAACCCCTTTCTGATCGACAATGCTCCCGTTTCCAGCTCAAGAATCCGCGCGAAGATCCAGACAGGCGAATTAGAGGATGTAGCGCAGCTACTTGGAAGAAAGTACTCCGTCTATGGCAAAGTGGAAAACAAAACCATGAAAGAGAATGCCACGGGATACAGAACCGCCTCTCTCTCGATGAAAGATGTTCTCTGCCCCTTTTTTGGGGTGTATGCCGTCACGATCACATCCGATGATTTTCAGTGCAAAGGCGTAGCCAATTTGGGCTTTGCGCCCACCTACCGTCACGACCACCAATCGCTCCTTGAAGTGCTTCCATTCCATGATCCCATACAGCTGCAAGGACACTGGATAGAGGTGCAATTTGATCTTTACTTGCGTCCTGAACAGGTTTTTGCAACGATGGATGAACTAAAGCAGCAGATTGCTCAAGATATAGAGCAGGCAAAGCGACTAAATCCTTAACACAGCCCCCGGCATCAAAGAACTCCGAATCAACGCCTTTTCCCCTTCACTGATGTTGCGCAGATTGGAGAGATCGAGCTCTTTCAATTGAGAAAGATTCCTTAGCTCATTCCAGCTTAAGAAAGTCAGCTGTGTATTCCCTGAGAGATCGAGCTTCACAAGCCAGGGCAATCTTCTAGTAATCTCCTTAAACAAAGCATCTGTCAGCCATTCGCATTGGCTTAAATTCAAGACATCGATCCCCTCCGGAATGGAAAGGAGCGCCGGATTGTACATTAAAGATAGAGATAGATTAAAAGAGGTCGTTTTTTCCGTCTCTTTAAGAAGGTCAAAAAGCTCTGTAAACTGAGTCATGGACCCGGAAAGTTTCAGCTCTGCGATGATCGGCTTTAACGCATGGAAGTACTCGATCGTCTTTCCGCGATTATTAAGAAACTCAAAGCCTATCCCGGCATCTTGCAGATCGTAAAGTTTTGCTCCGGCCACATGGCTATTGAACTGCTCAATAGCTTCTTCCTTCAAATAGGATCGCCCTTTACGGAAGGACTCCAGAAGCATCTCACACACATTTTCCGTATCGATGTACCGACGCAGCACTTTTTGACACTCTTCCACAAGATGAAAGAGTTTAAACCGCTCCGCTACTGCTAAAAAGTCTTCCAGTTCCTCTTTGCGATACTTCCAGAGCGACTCCCACTTCCCCTCTTCCATGTAATTTAATAGCGTCGAAAACAATTCGGGCGTGATATCCGCAAGAACCAACCCTTTCCCGGTACTATCGTTATACATCAAGTCAAAGAGATAAGGACTCATCACGCCAATCACTAATGGACTAGTTAAATACACCTCTTCAGTTACTTTCACAGGATAATTTTTCGGGAGGAGATGCTCCAGAGGCCCGCGATGCTGATGAAACGCTGTCACCACTTCCTTCGCAGGCCCTTTAGCCAATCGCCCCTGAGCAAAAAGCGTAGTAAATTGCGCCAAAGCTAACGAAGAAAATCCCTCATGCCTGGCAAGCCACGTCTCATCAACCACCGCCTGAACAAAAAAGCGCACTAACCTCCCTGGCGATCCGGAGAGCTTTTCATACAATTCCCGCCCGGAAGCACACGCTTCTAACGGCTTAAATTCAGGGTCAATGAGATCGGGAAGACGCATGAACGCATTATAGCAAATTCAAACAGATCAATACAAATCAAACTCTAAGAGTCTGGCTTCGATGCCGCCGTTGTCTAGGACGGTGCGTTTGGAGCTGGCTAGCCCGACTTCTTTTGTGAGGTCCATACTGCCGCATAGGACGAAGCCACGCGCCGGCTTTTGCATTTTAGATTTCATGAACAGGCCGAGGGCGCGGTAGAGAGGTGCGAGCATGGTGGATTCTTCCAATCGCTTCCCGTAGGGAGGGTTGGTGAGTAAGTAATTGGGAACGGTTTTGGGTTCGAAATCGCGGAAGTCGCCTTGGGTGATTTCCACTTCTTTATTGAAGCCGGAAGCTCTTAAGTTAGCTTGGGCGATGCGGACGGCATTTTTATTGACGTCGATCCCGAACAGATGGCCCTTTTTCAGAGGGATCTTCTGAAGGTCTGCTTCATTTCTGATTTTTAGCCATTCGGCAGAGTCAAATTCCGGATGGTGCTGAAAGCCATATTTGCTTCTAAAAAACCCTGCCGGCGTCTTGGTAGCGACCATGGCTGCTTCGATAAGAAGTGTGCCTGAACCCATGCAGGGATCGATCATGACCTCTTCCGGATTGTATTGGGAGAGTTTTAATAGGGCAGCTCCAAGGGTTTCTTGAAGGGGTGCGTCTGAAGATTCCTGACGGTAGCCTCGCTTATGGAGCGGATCTCCGGAAGTGTCGAAGCTTAAAATCCCTTTTCCACCGCGAATGAAGAGGTTGAGTTGAAGGTCGGGTCGGTAGGTTTGCACATTGGGTCGTCTTCCCATTTTTTCAACCAACTGATCGCAAATGGCGTCTTTAACCACTTGTGCAGCGTACAGACTGTTGCGGATTTGGGGGTGGTCGACGTTGGCGTCGATCGCAAAATGTTCCGCCTTTTTAAAATAGGGCTCCCATTGGATCGACTTCGCAGCGCGGTAGAGCTCTTCGGGACCGCGGCATTGAAATTCTTTTAACGGCAGAAGAACACGGCTTGCGATACGAGAGAGGTAGTTGATTCGATACACGTCTTTTATGGAGTCCACGCGACAATTCACGCCACGGAAACCTTCCCGCACATCGGTGTAACCCAATTCTTCAAGTTCTTGTCTCAATAACGGCTCAAGATGAGCGTTGCATGTAATAAAAAGTTCCATGATTAATTATGCATGAAGAGTATGACGTCTCCATCCTTTACTATGTATTCGCGGCCTTCAGCCCTTAATTTGCCCATTTCGCGAGCTTTTCCCCTGCCCTGGCAAGAGACAAAGTCGTCGTAAGCAACGACTTCCGCCCGAATAAATCCTTTTTGGATGTCGGTATGGATTTCGCCTGCAGCTTCGACGGCAGTCGCTCCCTTTTCAATTGTCCAGGCGCGTGTTTCCATCTCTCCGGTCGTAAGGTAGGTGATCAAATCGAGCATTTCAAACGATTTGTGAATCAATCGGTCCAGACCAGTCTCTTTCAATCCCATGCATTCCATAAACGGCTTGCGCTCTTCTACCGGTAATTCAGCAATTTCCGCTTCCAGCTTAGCGCAAATGGTGATGACGGAATTGCCCTCATTTGCGGCGTATGCGCGCACTTTGTCGACATAGGCGTTCTCCATCGAAGGAAGGGAGGCGTCGTCGACGTTGGCCACGTAAAGCACCTTCTTGGCCGATAAAAATGGATAAGGAATGAGCCACTCTCTCTGTTCATCAGTCAGAGGGAAGGTGCGCACAGGTTTTCCGGAGTCGAGGTGCTCTTTCAGCTTATTCATCAAAGCGACGACCGGCACGATTTCTTTATTGGTTTTCGCCTGTTTTTCCAGTTTAACCAAGACGTTTTCAATCATCTGCAAGTCAGCCAGTTGCAGCTCCAGGCCGATCACCTCGATGTCATTGATCGGATCGACTTTGCCGGCTACGTGGATAATCTCGGAAGAATCGAAGCAGCGTACCACCTGTACGATCATGTCGCTTTCGCGTATGTTAGCAAGGAACTTATTGCCCAATCCCTCTCCCTTAGAAGCGCCCGCAACCAATCCTGCAATGTCGACGAAGTCCATCGTCGCATAAACAAGCTTGGCGCTTCCTGAAATATCAGAGAGAATTTGCAATCGAGGATCCAACACCTCGACGACACCCACGTTCGGGTCGATCGTGCAAAATGGATAATTGGAAGCTTCTGCCTGCTTCGAAGA
>JBKEAL010000134.1:0-16892 GCA_047972195.1 Parachlamydiaceae bacterium | reverse complement strand
AGAAGGAAGAAGGGAAAGAGAAACATCAACACATTGAAGAATAAATCCAAGGGCTTTGAGTAGAAGCCTTGATAAAACAGATACCTAAATAGGGGAAAATACCATGCGCCATCATATTGGACTGCGATCGGCTTACTCGAAGCCAAAAAGGGGGCGTAGATAGCAGCCAGAATGAATAAAACTACAACAAACGCTCCTATGGAGCCCATCTTATTCTTTAAAAGCAGCTCTTTCATTCTTTGCTCAAGCTCACTCGTGGATCTAAAAACATGTAAACTAAGTCACCTAAAAGGTAGCCAGCAAGCGCAAGAAAAGAGCCCGCAAGCGATGAAAACAGGATCACGTTAAAATCGCGATTGATGATGGCGTCGTAGAAGAATTTGCCGAATCCGTTAATTTCAAAGAGCGTCTCCACAATCAATGCACCACCTAAAACGGCTCCTAAAGAAGCCGTCAGAGACGTGACAATCGTAATGCCGGCATTTCTTCCCACGTGTTTCACTATGGTTTGAAATGTCGACAACCCTTTAGCTTTGGCTGTACGCACATAATCCTGCTTCAACACTTCCAACACAGCTGTCTTTGACAAGCGCGTCTGTGCA
This sequence comes from Parachlamydiaceae bacterium, assembly GCA_047972195.1. Taxonomy (GTDB): domain Bacteria; phylum Chlamydiota; class Chlamydiia; order Chlamydiales; family Parachlamydiaceae; genus CAZSDA01. The sequence goes on along the minus strand of JBKEAL010000134.1, from coordinate 16,290 downwards.
GCCAAACCACCGTATAAAACAGCCGTCAGCGGCAAGATCAAATGCTGAACTGTATCCCAAAGCCTCTGCCAGCTTGTCATTACAGAATATTCCGCCTCTGGACTGGTAAATCCGCTGATCGGAATCGGTTCGTTATTCCAAAAAAAGGTGTGCCCTAGCGCTACTTTTTCAATTAAAAAGGGAGCGACCACAAATACAGGCACAGCGTAAAGAATCAAAAAAACCAGGTTTAAAAACTCATCTCGAACGGTTTTATGATGATAGGCCATATAAAAACCAAACATCTGGCATAAGAAAAACGTCAAAAACATCGGGACAACTGAAAGCGTCAACGAGTACTTAAACCTTTTGACAACCTCATCGATGACAGTTTTGCCCGAATCATTGCGCAAGGTCCCAAAGTTTAGCGTCAACACGCGCTCCATATACCTGCAAAACCTTGTTTCAAAGAAGAACGCATAGATCTTTTCTTTGAAGCTTGGCTCAAAACCATACTCATCTTTGTGTGCTTTGTACCACTCTCCCAATGCTGCTAAATTCTGTCTATTTTCCATCAGGATCCGGTTATTTTCTGCCGCAGCGTTGTTGTATTCCCGCTGTTTTTTATTTAAAGAGGGATCCACAATCGCTTGTCTAGTACCTCCGCGAACAAAAAACTGCGCAGCGAGCAGACGGCTATCCATCGGTTCTTGAGGGTTTTCCATCACGTGAAGTAGTTTAGGCATGATGAACTTTGCCTGATCACCCAATTTCAGCCGCAGCGCTTCGTATTGTTTTAAAGGGATTTCACTCCCTTCTGCTGACCACTTTCTAGTTTTTATGAATTCCAAAGTTTGGTCCACATCTTCTTGCGACAAAAAGGGCCAGTCATTCCATAAGATCGGCAGTGTCAGCCCATAAAATTCACGGAACTGAAGATAGCGCGTGTCACTTCCAAAGGCCATCGCAGATGATGCTGTCCTGACTGCATTTCCTTCAGGAGAAATGCTCATGACCGTCGTCGGGTCTCCTGGAGCCAAATTGATAATGACAAAGTTCACTAGCAGGATGACAAACAGCGTTGGAGGGATCAGCAAAAGTCTTTTGAGAATGTACTTTCCCATCACTCCCTCTTCAACCAAAAGATCGAGCTGGAAGGCTCAGAAACATTCGCTTTCGGAATCAAGTCCTTTCTATCTACAGGTAAAAACACATTTTGCACTTCGTTTTTATACAATAACGTCGCAATAGAAGAAAATAGCAGCGTATACGGCTGTTCATCGTAAAAGATCCCGTCAAAGCGGTGGTAGAGCTCTGTTCTTTTTGCAGGATCATATTCATATTCAAGTTCATGGATGATTTTATCCACTTCTGCATTGACAAATCCGATGGTATTAGAAGAACCCTTTACATTCGCTCCTGAAGAGTGCCATAGTTGTGAGAGATCCTCCGGAGGTGAAGATTTTGCCCAAGCTAAATAGTAGGCATCAAAATCCTTATCATTGATAATTGCTGATATATCGGCAATATCCACCCCATTCAAATTGCATAACACCCCAATTTCTTTCAGTTGAGTAGCAATCGCTTCGCAAAATGCTTTTGTGACACTATTTTTAACGAAGTAGGTTAGTGTAAAGGCACACTTGATTTCGCCGTCTTCTGTCCTTTTTTCCAATACGCCATCGCCGTCATAATCCTCAAACCCCTCTTCCTTTAACAGCGCTTTAGCCTTTTCCGGATCAAATGGATAGGGCTCTAAAGCCTTATCATAAGCTTCAGAGTAAAAAGAGAAGGGGCAACTTAACTCATTGCCCTTACCTTCCATGATTTCCCGAATCAGTCTTGGACGATTGATCGCATAAGTCATTGCTTGCCGTACTTTACGGCTTTTAAAAAGAGGCCGCTTCTGATTCCAGCCTATATAAGTAAATGAGTTACCAGGATAATTAATCTCTGAAAAACGTCCAGGAACGGTTTTTTTAAACTGGAGCCAATCCTGAGTTTCGTTTGGAGGCATATCGTAAGTATCTAGCTTACCCATTTTAAAACTTTGCCACAGATTTTCCTGACCGATCTTGAATTCGACATACCGTCCTTCTACCAATGCATCCAACGGTTCGAAATGGTCCGGATTCCGCTTAAATGAGATTCCATGTTCATTTTTACTCTCAAACTGATAAGGGCCGCAGCTAGGAATAATGTTTTTAGCCCAATGCTCCTGGAAGAGCTGCGCCCACGTGGAGTTGTCTTTATAGGAAGAAGCCTCCACAATTTTCGAACCGTCGGGATAGTAGAGATACACAAATGAGGCCAACGGGCTTAATGCAGCAGAAAGACCTTTAGCGCGATATTTAGGACGTTTTTTTCCATCATTTGCTGCATACGTTTTCCACTTAAGAACAAACGTCCTGTCATCGACAACCCTGAATTCCAGTACATCGTCATAAAATTGCCGAAGCGTAATCGCAAGATCCACAGTAATGAAGGGATTCATGAAGGCATCGTATTGCAATTTAAAATCGTGGGCGGTCACCGGATGCTTTTTTAAAAACCATTCGTTTAATGCGAAGGAAAACCATTCTTGTTTCAACGGTTGCCAATCAATATCGTCCCTAAGATAGATCCAATATTCCACAGCATCTTGATCATCCAAGTACTTTTCTTCCATTTTTACAGCTGCATATGGAGCATACGTCTCATAAACACCAAAATGGTTGCGAGTGACAGATAGTGTACAGAGCCCGATATAGCCATTGACATCCGCAAATTGACTAAATGGATGCAAATTCGCAGGCACTCCTATCGTTGCACCCTGTAAGACCCCATAAGGCACAAAATCTTTTGGGAGGAGCTTTGGCAGCTCTTTTTCGTAAAAAGGGTCGGGTGTAAGCAGATTCGGCGCTAGGGGGTCCCCCGCTAAGGCAGGAGAGGTTTTAGCCACTGTTTGTTTTTTCTCGATTTTTTGAAAGGGTTGCGCCTGATATTCCTTCAATTCGCGTTTGATTTTTTGCAGGTCTTCTTCTACCAGAAGCGACGACCAGTAGAGCATGGCGAATGCCGCAAAGGCTAAGACCGTAAAAAGAAGTTGCAGCACTTGCAAAATCGTCGAACGCCTCATAAAACTCCTCTGTAGATTGCCCCAAGGCCCACCAAGATGGCCAGTACACCCACCACCGGTCGGTAGAGGTGGTGTGCCTTGCTTACAAACTTTTTAGCATGCATGGCTAAAAGAAGCGATGGCGTTGTCAATAAAGCAAACGCAAGACCGTTTAGAGTCCCTGCGGCCGCACTTCCGCTTAAGGCGCAGGCAGAAAAAACCAGGAGCGTTTGCCCGCACGGGAGGGCGATTGTGAAAAAGCCAAATAAAAACAGCGCCCAAGGGCTTCGATAAACTAAAAGCGCGCTCATTTTTTTCTCATAGCGAGACAAGAGAGGAATTCCGGGAGATCTACCCAGTAGGATAAAGGTTCCGATCACCAACATGGAAACCCCTAAACCTAAAGAAAATAGGTAAGAAAGATGGTAGGGCTGCAGCAAGGAGGCCACCACATAGCCGAACGTTCCGGCTAGCGCCCCGGCTAGCGTAAACGATAGCATCCGCCCCATCAAATAATAGCCGCGGTAGGGCGAGCTTCCGATCATCATCGCCAGTGGTCCGCACATGCCCAAACAGTGCAGATTGCCCATGAGATAAATCGGAAACATGGCGATCAAAAGCGTCATCCCTTGCCAACCTCAATTTTGCTTCGGATTTTATGGATTTTTCCCATGTCCATCTTGGTGTTGCCCGATTTTCTCGAGTAGGCAAACACCGTTGCAAAAAGCATCACGCCCATAAAAATGATCAGAAAAAATCCCGAGGTCCAATGAAATCGACTCATGCATCAACTTTAAACTTCAAATTCCGATTTGCAAAGGAAAATTTAATCCCTTATATCAATATCTTATGACAACACAAATTTCGATCGAGCGGCAAGCGGATCAGCTTCTTGCCAAGGTGCGCCATTATCTCGTAACGATGATGGGGCGTTCCAGTGAAAATGCGCATGCGGATGAAATTTACCGCGCCCTATCTTTTGCCTTGCGGGAAGAGATCATGGTCAACTGGGCAGCCACTGCCCGCACGATCAGTAAGCAAGATGCACGCATCGTTTACTACCTCTCCATGGAATTCATGCCGGGACGCATCATGACGAGCAATATTTCCAATATTGCAGCAACGGAAGTGGTCAAAGCGGTATTGCAAAAGCTCAATTGCGGCTTCGAAGAGATCCTCCAGCTTGAAAACGATCCAGGCTTGGGTAATGGGGGCTTGGGAAGGCTTGCTTCCTGCTTGCTCGACTCCCTCGCGACACTGAAATATCCAGCGCAAGCGTATGGACTGCGCTATCAATATGGAATTTTCGAACAGCAAATATGGAACGGCCTTCAGATCGAAGCGCCTGATTGCTGGCTCATCAATGAATACCCTTGGGAATTCCGCAGAGATTTGCGTAAAGTCACTGTAAAATATTGCGGCACCCCTATTGCGGGCAAAAACATCCACGGCGATGAGATCATGTCGATCAAAGGCCACGAAGAAGTGTGGGCGCTGCCCTATGATATTCCCATTGTAGGCTATGCTAAAGACCACAATTACTCTGTCGTTACATTACGTCTGTGGTCGACCAAAGAATCTCCACGCAATTTTCAGCTGCAGCGCTATAACGCGGGAAGATTGGACCAAGCCGCTGAAAACACTACGCTGACAGATGTTCTCTACCCAAGCGACAACCACGAAGTAGGCAAGCGGATCCGCCTGAAACAGGAATACTTGCTGGTCTCAGCTTCTGTGCAGGATATCGTCCGCCACTTCCTCGTTAAGCATGGAAACTTTAGAGAGTTTGCCGACAAAGTGCGCATCCAGATCAATGACACCCACCCCTCTCTTGTAATTCCTGAGCTGATCCGCATCTTAACACAAACGCACGACATCCCCTGGAAAATGGCTGTAGAGATGACGCGTCAAGTCACAGGCTACACCAACCACACCATCTTAAGCGAAGCGCTGGAGCAGTGGGACCAATCCCTGATGCAATATTTGCTGCCAAGACAGTTGAAGATCATCGAGCGCTTAAACTACGACTTTTGCAACCAACTGCGCGTCCAGTACCCTGACAACGAGAATAAGATCCAGACAATGTCGATCATTGAGGGCGGAAAAGTGCGCATGGCTAATCTAGCCATCTACGGCTCCCATAAGGTCAACGGCGTTGCTGCTCTGCACACGGAAATTCTGAAAAACCACGTATTTAAAGACTTTTACGAACTGAAACCTGACGAGTTTGTCAACATCACCAATGGTGTGACCCAAAGAAGATGGCTGCTTTTATGCAATCCTGATTTGTCAGAATTCATTACAGAGAGAATCGGCGACGGCTGGATCACCGATTTTGCCGAAATCAAAAAACTGGCGCCTTTTGCCAAAGATGCAGCCAGCAGAAAAGAATTTTTGGCGATCAAACGCAAAAACAAATCGCATCTGATCGAGTTTATCAACACGCACAACCGCCACCGAGACAGCAACGGGGCTCCTAACGTCTCCCCGCCGATCCTGGATCCGCTATCGCTTTTCGATATCCAGATCAAAAGGCTGCACGAATACAAAAGACAGCTTTTAAATGCACTCCATCTGATCTACCTGTACCACGAAATCCGAGAAAATCCCGAACATGGAAGAGTCAAACGCACAGCAATCTTTGGAGGCAAAGCGGCAGGTGGTTATGAAACGGCCAAGAACATCATCCGCCTTATTTACTGCATCGCAAGAAAAATCAATAAAGACCCTGTGGTCTCCAAATTCCTGAAGGTGGAATACATTGAAAACTACAACGTCAGCCGTGCCGGAATCATTATTCCGGCTGCCGATCTCTCTGAGCAGATCTCTACAGCAGGAACGGAAGCCTCCGGAACAGGCAACATGAAGCTATCGATGAATGGAGCCTTAACGATTGGCACAGAAGATGGGGCAAACATTGAAATGCGCCAATCGGTCGGAGATGAAGCGTGGCCTTTCCGCTTTGGAGCAACTACCGAAGAGATCCATCAATTGCGCGATTCCGGCAATTATTCCCCCATGACACTTCTCAACCAGAATCAACCCTTAAAACGAGCTGTAGAATCCCTTCAGGATGGCACTTTTGCCACAAACGAAGAGGAGCAGCAGTCGCTTGTCGATCTCTATAACAAACTGGTCATCAGCCACTATGGCGGCCCTCCGGACCGTTACTTTATTCTCTACGACTTCCAAAGCTATGCAGACACGCAAAAGAAAGTGGAAGAGCTTTTCAAAGATAGTGACCGCTGGGCAGAACTTGCCCTGCTGAACATTGCCGGCATGGGCCCCTTTACCACCGACAACTCCATCCGCAACTATGCTGAAAAAGTATGGCAGCTTGAACCTTGTCCGGCAGATCCCGAAATTCTGGCACGCTACCGAGACGAATTTGATAAACACGATGGCCGCGTGTACTAAATTAGCCTAAAAATGGAGCGTTCTCTAGGACCCCGCCATGCACCTCTCTGCGCCTACATCTCGCCAATTTTGCATAGTCAAGACGGCTGACTCGCTATCAAAGTGTTAACTATTAATAAACCTCACCCAAGAGTTCATCAATGGAAGCGGTCCTTCGCCGAACACTCCCCTGCGGGTATCGAGCACAACCCATTTATCCGTATCTCCAAAATCGCGGCTCAATTCCAGGAGGTGGACTTTCAGATCATTAGCTTCAATTAATGCGCTGATAAATCCTTTCACTTCCTCTTGGCTTAGACCTCCAGGAATCCAAAGTAAATTCTGAGTTTCCCTGTTGAAAACCTCAAGACTTCTTAGTGAATTCCAAGCCCTCGCTTCTCGTGCTTCATCTATCTCTATGCCAACATCTCTCCAGCTTTGGATATTCAGGATAGCCGATTTGCTATGGACATAGAGCTTCAGATCGTATTCAGCAAGAAGAAGCTCTTTTAACTTGGTCATTTCCAGAACATCGGCAGCATCCCAAAGCTTTGCCACAAGTTCTTCCGGCAATTCTTGAGGTAATTGTTGTGTCTCTGCAAACTGCACGGCCAATAAGAGCGCTTCACTATCGAGCTCTTCAAATGTCGCTTGATTTTTCGCCATTTCCACCTTAGCCCGAGAAAGGAGTTCGGAAGAAAGTGCAAGAATGCCCTTGTTGCAGCGCACTTCTCCGTCACTGCCGATCAAGGTGTAATCTTTAACCAATCTTAAATCTGCTAAACTGTTTAATGAAGGAAGCGGTGCCACCGTCCAGTCCGCATGAGGCTCACCATTATCGTGGAAGGTTTTCATCAGTGCCAACCTGACGACTCTTTCCTCTTCCGACAGATCACCTAAGTCTACTCGTCTTTTAGCTGTCTTCAACAACCCTTGAGCTAAGTGGCTCAGGCCTTCTTTATGGGCCTCTGGATAAAGCGCTGCAGCGCTCTTGGGGTTTAAATTAACAATCATGTCAGCGCAAATCGCGCGGTAGAGCGCCTCAAGCCCCTGCTCCTTGGCTTTTTTAGCAAAAGAAAGCTGTAGAACATCCGACACCCATTTGCCCGTATAGCAATACTCTACTATCCAGCTAAGCTCTTCCTCGCTCCAGTCGCCTGTGAATTTCAACTTACCCGCTTCAATGGCATAAGCAGATTCCGGCAGAGCAGTTCTGACGAACCAGGAAGCTACTTTTCTCTCTTTTTCACCAATCTTGAGGGTGCAATCGCCAAACGCCAGGTTCGTATAAGGTACGGTTATCCCTTGGCGGCAATGCTGATGGCGATAATGATTCTCTTCCTCGAAGATTTTGCTGTTTTGCATCCCCCAAAATAGTACTCCTTCAGCCGTCATTTCTTCTGGTTCGTCGAGTAATGGATTGCGTCTCATGACTTCAATGGCGCTAGCTGTATAAGGAAACTTGCTTCGCACAAACTCCAGAGTCTGTTCATCGCAAATATTACTTTTTGCGATAAACGCGAGTTTGCTCACGCTATCAGCGTCTATTATTGGGAAAAGAGCATCCAACGCTTGAAAATTAAAGAGAATCTCCCGAGTTAGTATACATTTTGGATCTTGTTTAAAACGACCCAGTAGATAATGAATCACAGAAACAAAGTAGGGGTCATCTTCATGTGGAACTTTGTGATAAAAAGCTTGAGGAATCAGCGAAGACAACCCTGAAACAGACTGTAGAGTGTGCCCTAAAATAAAACAGTGAAGTGTCTCTGCCACCATTTTTTGTTCTTCTATTGAAAGAGAGTCTTTTCTTTCCAGCTTTAACAGCACGCATAAAATTTCGTATTCATCTTTTATTGCATTTATAGAAGATATTTCTCCATTTTTATAAGCCTTGAAGACGGTAAGAAAGGCTTTCATCTCCGGCTCTGGGGCTAATAGAGGGTCTCCTACAATTGCGTTTAATACAGGAAATTGCTCCGCCAGTTGAGAGAAAAGCTCGGTATGGGCACCCTTGCACGCTATCCATCGTTCGTAAAGTTTTATGCGAAATTCTACATCTTCTTCCTTGGCATCCAGGGCTAGAAGGTCTTTATACAGCTGTTCAGCCGATTCAAGGGTAATTTCTTTCCTCTTATCAGCCTGATTGAATCTGCACAGTCCTGCCACTTGAGGCCTTACTATAGCCACTGTTTCAGGCTTCAGCAGGGACTCTAAAAATGGGAACTGGGTGGGGAAAAGACGCCTAAATTCGGCGTTTGTAAAGGCATCACCAAAGAACGTAAGCCATTTGAAGTCCTGATAGTCGAATTCGCCGTCTTGCAAGGCTTTTTGGAACAGTTCCAAATGCGGAATACAGCTTAGACAGTTTTTTGCAACTTCAATGTCCTTCAATTTACCTTTTCGACGCATCGCCAAAACGAAGCTCAGTGCGCGCATCTGCAAGTTTGCGCTCTCTGGCAAATCTTGTGCGATCAATTTAAACAGGTTGGGGAACTCCTCAAAAAACAGATCTGTAAAATCTTGATCTGTAGTGTAAGTGTATAGGAGTGCTTCAAAATGCTGGAGATCACTAGAAGAAAATGAGCCGTCAATAAGTGCTCTGTACTGACCCTTTAGCCATTTAAGCTCCTGGATCAAATCGATCGCCTGCTCTCTTGTCGTTACTTCTCCGCTTTCGAACCGACGTGCCAGAAATGCATACCAGCGATAGCCTAAGATCACTCTTTCAGGCATCTCATTGTGCACTAAAGCATTCAAGTTCGGCAGCTTTTTCTCAAAAAACTCCATCACTAAGGGGTCTTGCAGCAGATGACTCCACGCACCGGTCTTATTCAAAGAAAAAAGAAGAGTAAAGTTAATAGAATCCGCCGCGTTATCCCATGTCATCGTCTCTTTGCGGAGTTCCTCCTCAAACCTGGACCACAAGTTTAGCAAGGTTTTCAAACCTCTACCACTAAGATCCGTGGGCTTTGCGTTTTTCCAGACGATGAACTCCTTCCAGGTCTCTTCATCAGCGTCTGGAGGCAGTCTGTCATTTGCAAAAGAGAGCAATTTTGCAAAATCGTTCCGAAACGCGCTTCGGACTCGCGCATTTAAAAGCAGGGCCATGCTTCTATCCGGAACGTCCTCATTGGTTCTATCGCAATAGAGTTTCAACGCCGTAAGATCATTGTAGAGGTTGCTTGCAGCCGCAGCATCGTTTTCATGCGTCTTCAATGCAAAGCGCTTGACTCGCTGATCAAAATCCGCATTTTCAGGTAGATGTAGCCTCTTCAATTGACTTAAGATCTCATGACTATGTCTGAATTCACGGTTATCTAGCAGACCACTGGAATAAACATTCGACAGGTGTTCTACAGGAGCTCGCCACCCCGATCCAAGGACTAATCGGAGAGATCGAATCAGGCCTTGTGCGCCCCGTAAACTGCCTGCGTGCTCTAAAACGTGGATATAATGGATCTCTTCAAGTTCAAAATCCCTTAAATATTTGGTGAACACAGGAATCCACTCAGGTGGACATGCAGCAAATGAGACCTCTAATGCCGGCTGATCTACACTCTTGGCTCCAAGGCACTGGATTAATTGCAAAGGCGTTGCCACCCGATTCAGACTGCCTCTTAAAAAGTCTCTAGGGCTAAAGCCCGGACGATCCTGAAACCTCTCCATCTCTGAAAGAGTTTGGTAGTTGATGTGAGACATGTAATTCAATAGTTGTGCATTGAGCCTGTCGTTTCGCGAATTCATCGTGTCGTTGCGGCCCAATTTTTTACTCACCCAATGGCCATTTTCAAATACGATATCCCTTGGTCTTTCTAAATTGCTGACAAAAAGTTCGAACAGTTCAATGCACTGGTCAGTTGCCAGAGTTTCCAGCTGCTCTTTTTGCTTGCGATATACCCCTTCCGGCCCCGCTTGCTCCAATAGTGATAGGAGGTAGTTTGGATCATTGCCTTCTAGCTTAAGGTACTCTTCATCTGAAAGTTCGAGAGCAGTGCTCTTCAATTGATTCAACAGATGGATTGCCGCCTGAGCCGTTTCCACTAAATTTTCCGCACTCTTCAACGTTTCACGCTTTTCTCGCGGAGTAAATAGCCCAAGTCGCACCAGGATGTTTCCCGCTCTTTTCCTATAGCGATCTTGCAGCTGCTCTGTGCTGTCGATAATGCTTAAGAGATCATCACGAAGCTCTCTCCGTTCGCCGCGTTTAAACTCGATGAGCGCTTGTTTGATTTCTGCCTGCGCCCCTTGAAATACGTCTTTCAAGCGAGACTTCTCATTTTTTCCAATGATGTCTACAGAATCGTTTTCAATTTTAATATAACGCCTTTCCTTATCCGGACGGCGCGCAGCTTTTGCAAAAATTATAGAAGTACTTTCTAACGGAGACGTCATATTATTCACACACTTTTTATTTATAAATTGTATGAAATATTGTAAAACAAAAGAAAATTTATTGCAATCATTTTTTAAATGATATTTAAATGATTGCAATCGATTTGAAGGCTATGTGATTGTGTACAGTGTACCCTTCAGGCTGTTCGTTTTCTCCCATTTCGCGCTTATAAATCAAAATCCATTGATCCATTGACTCGATTTTATTCGCTTGAATTAAAGCTATCAGATGGCCTTTAAGATTTTCATCCTCAACCAATGCAAAGATGAACCCCTCCAATTCCTCTCCTCTCAAACCACCCGGAATCAAAATCAAATCCTGGTTCTCTTCAATAAATTCGAGATCCTGTACAGGAGGTAAACATCTTGAAGCTAATGCGTTTCGAGCGTCATCTATTGCTACGCCCGCATCCCGCCACCTCTGGACATCCAAGGCGATTAATTCCCTGAATAATTCGATTTTCAAGAACCCGTAGGCATTAACCAATGCGGTCTTTAAAGGCTGCATCTCCATCACTTCTGCGACATCATACAGCTCAAGTAAAGCGTCCACAGTCAAATTTACCGGCAAATTTCCTGTATTTTTAAATTGCAATGCCATTTCCATAGCGTCATGATTGAGGATATCTTCATCTTCCTGAATGTCGTAAGATTGAGTCAGACGCTCTTTTAATCTGGGCATCTCTAGAACTTTCGCTGCATCCCACAACCGGGCCGCATCTCCTTCAGAAATTTCATCCAAGTTAATCTGTCCATAGGCATAGCGCACCGCTAATGTCAAGGCTGCACTATCCAACTCTTTAAATCGCGCTTGCTTGGCCGTATTTTGGCCAGAAAAACCTTGAGCCGCGTCTACTCTGGTAAACAAATTAGAATTAAGCGAAAGAATGTTTTTATTGCACATAACCGCAACCTTGTCCCTTCCAATCAATGCATAATCCTTAACCAAGCCCAAATCTTCCAAATTGTCCAAACGGGGGAGCGGTTCAACTGACCAATCGGCATGTGGCTGTCCATCATCCGGCAAGGTTTTAATCAACGCAAGCCTCACCTCTCTTTCCCCCTCCGGCAAATCTGCAAGAACGCTTCTATTCATTTTAATCAACTTCAGAAGCCCTTGAGCCAAATGGCTTAACCCTAAAGCCTTTGCTTCCGGATAAAGGGCTGCTGTGCTTTTGATATCAGAAAACTTAATCATACCAGCACAAATCGTGCGGTAAAGACCCTCAAGACCCTGCTCCTTGGCTTTTTTGGCAAAGGAAATTTGTAGAGCAGTCGGTGCCAATTGGCCCGTGTAGCAATATTCTAAAAGCTGATTTAGCTCTTCCTCAGTCCAGTCATCTGTAAATTGCAACCGTCCCTCTTTTACCTCATAAGCCGATTCAGGTAGTGCGGTTTTGATGAACCAGGAAGCCACTTTTCTTCTATTTCCACCAATTTCTACTGTGCAATCCCCGAATGCAAGGTTGTGATACAGTGAGCTAAAATACTTACCACTTCTCAGATGCGCATCGAGATACTTCTCCTCCTCTTCAAAAATGTTCCGGTTGTTTTCACCCCAAAACAATGCTTCTTCTGCTGTGGTTACTAGGTTCTTCATGACCTCAATTGCGTAGGCTGTGTAAGGAAGTTTACTTCGTACGAAGTTCAATACGTTTTCATCGCTATTTTCCGCGACGCGATTCCGTAGAGGTGTCGTCTCATTAATCCACCTGAGACCCTGCACCGGCAAAAGTTCATCCAATCTATGAATGTCCATCAGTAGCTTTAATACTTCTTTTTTACGGGCATTTTCAGAGTTTGCGGCGTAATGGACAGCCGCTATGAAGTAAGGATCGTCCTCATGAGGTGTTGCATAATGAAAGGCTTTAGGGATCAGCGGGCGCAAGCTTGCGAAAAATTGCGGCTCCTTTTTCCCCTCCAGCAATGTGAAAAGCGCCTTTGAGATACTTCTTTGCTCTTCCGGAGAAACCGGGCGATCATTTCTTTCCAACCGTGAAAGCGCAAAAAAGTATTGATACACCTTTTGAGCAGATTTCAAGGTCATATTTTCATTTTTGTACGCCTGATAGATCAGGGAAAGCCCTTTCGCTTGAGGCGATACATCCTCAGACAACTCTGCAGATCCTATGATCGCCTCCAGCAAAGGAAATCGCGCATCCATCATCCGCTTAAAGTCTTTATCCGCGAAATCGAAAGCAAAAGACACTAGATTATCCATGCCCGCTGAATCAAGATGCCCCTCCTGAAGCTGCTTCTGCATCTCTTCATAGCCGTTGGACGCCAAAAGATTAAAACGCACGCGAGCTTCTTCCCCTTTCAACCCCTTTGCGATGACATAAAGTAAGGCGCGCATCGGGATGCTTGCTTCCTCCGGCACATGTCTTGCGGCTATATGGAATAGCGTCCTGAAATCCCCGTAGAACAGGTCAACAAAGTCCTCTTCACTTGTATATTTGTACAACAGCTTTTCAAACCGTTCTAACTTTTCCATAGGAAATTGATCTTTTTCGATGGCTTGCTGCAGTTCATGTAGCTCTTTGAGCTCGCTGATTAGCGTATCGGCTTCTTGTCTATTGGTAATTTTGCCCTCATGCGCCATACGGCATAGGTAAGCGTTGAGCCGGAAATACAAGTTTGCTTCTTTTGGAATCTTTTGATTCATTAATGCATGCAGAAGCGGCATCCTTGCCCTAACATCATCTTGCAGCGAGTAAAATAAATCCTTTCGATAAAGATGAAAGAATTGTTCTCCCATGGCCGTTAAATCGTCATCCCATCTTGTGTCGTTATCTACAAGCATTGCCTCAAATGCGTGCCAAACCTGTAATTGCTCATATAAGCTCTCTGCCTCTTGTGAATTTACCTTCACATTCTTCCAGATAATGAACTCTCTCCAGGTGTGAAGATCCGCATCAGGAGGAAGTTTCTCTTCTGAAAAGGCGATTAATTTCGCAAAATCCTTCCGAAAGACTTTTCTCAATTGAGGATCTAAAAGTAAATTTAGCGCGCTCCCTGCGCCGCGCATCGATTCATTGTTATAGTTCTGCAGTGCGTGAAGATTTCGATACAGTAAGACAGATTCCTCTAAATTAGCGGCGGTCTGTAACGCGTACTTTCCGGCTCTCAGACTAAAGCTCGCATCCGAAGGGAGTTGAAGTCTCCTTAATTGGCTAAATATGGCATCTGTCTTTCTAAATTCGTCGTGGTCCAGCAAGCCGCTAAAATGCACTTGAGCAAGGTCCACAAAGTCCGCATTCCAGCCCAAACGTTTTACATTGAAAACGCTCAGGAACAACCCTTCTAAATAAGGTACCGGACCTAATTTCCACACCAGTGCTCGCAATTTCTGTTCTTCGCCTGCACCATAAACCTGACCCCAATCCTGGTAATACTTGACAACCATAGGAGCAAGCTGGCGTCGTGAGTTATTGAGGAAAGCATTCAAATTAATGGGATTTTCTCGAGATAAAGCCTGCAAAGCCCCCAGCGAAGTGTCTAATGTAGCTATGGTCCCTCGAAAACTGACACCGCGCATCTCTTGTGAAAGCCTGCGGTAGTTGATGTGCGGCATGTAGCGCATCAACTGCTCATGCACCTGCTGGTTGCGCTCTTCCATCGTGTCTTCGCGCGCCATTCTTTTCGCAACCCATCGCCCTTTTTCAAAAACGATGTTTTTTTTATTCGTTACGTTGCGGATAAAAAGCTTTGCCAGAGCCGCGCATTGTTCTGTGGCAAGGCTCTCCAGCCTCTCTTTTTGCGAATTAAACGCTCCGCGCTCTCCCGCTTTCTCTAAAAGCGACAAAATGTAGTTGGGATCATTACCCTCTAACTTCTGATAGTCTTCATCTGAAATTTCCAAAACCGGATTTTTATGTTCCAATACATGGATTGCAGCTTCTGCGGTGTCGATAAGCTCCCTTGCAGCTTTTAAGGTTTCACGCTTTGTTTTAGGCGTAAATAGTCCAATACGCACTAGAAGATTTCCTGCTCTCCGGCTATAACGCTCCTGCAGCGCCTCCGTACTTTCAATGAGGCTTTGAAGCTGCACTTTAACTTCTCTTCGCTCTCCGCGCTTCACATCCAGGAGCGCTTTTCTGATATCAGCCTGCGCTTCCTCAAACACATCTTTCAAATTGGACCTTTTATGACGGCTCGTCCGAGCAGAGCCCTCTTTTAACTTAACATACCGCTTTGCTTGATCGGGGCGATCGGCGGCTTTTGCAAAAATTTTAGATGTGTTTTCTAAAGGAGACGTCATATTATTAACCCTATTAATTTAATTACAAAATTGTAACAAAACAGTCGAATAAATTCAACTAAAAACTTAATGGAATCGATTTGAATGCAATGCGATTGAAGACGGCATAGCCATCAGGGTGTTCATTCTCTTCCATTTCGCGCTTATATAGCAAAAGCCATTGGTCTCTAGTCTGGATCTGATCCAGTTCGATCAAAGCCAATAGGTGAGCTTTTAGATTTTCATCCTCAATCAAAGCTGAAAAATATTCCGCCATCTCTTTCCCGCTCAACCCTCCGGGAATCCAGAGCAGATCCTGAGAATTGCTAATAGAGTCGAAATCTTTTACAGAAGGTAAATTTATCTGCGCTATTTGTTCCCGCTCGGGATCGATCGCAATGCCCGCATCCCGCCATTTCTGAACATCCAAAGCCACTATTTTGCTATAGAGATGGAACCTTAAGTCATAATTCTTTTTTAAGTATGCTTTTAAATCGGGAATCTCCATTGCTTTGGCCAGATCCCACAATGCCACTACGTCTTTGTCGAAGAGTTGAGGAAGCACCCTCTGTTCTTTAAATAGAACTGCTAACTCCATAATGATCGCAGGATCAAGTTCATCCGTATCCACTTGTATAGCATCGGATGAAAGCAACTTCTCCTTTAGCTCAGGCATTTCGAAAACTTCGGCTGCTTTCCACAATTTAGTTGCAACTTCTTCTGTCATTTCTCCCGGAAGCTCTCGAGTGTATGTATAGTCCATCGCTAACGATATTGCTTCGCTATCGAGTTCATCAAACTTAGCTTGGCGAGCAGTCTCTACATCATGAAAGGCTTCGGACTTTCCAGCCCTATCAAATAGCTTAGAATAGAGAGAAAGAAGGCCTTTGTTGCACTGCACAGCTTTGCCATCGCTTCCGATCAACGTGTAATCGTTGGGCAACCCCAAATCGGTTAAATTCTTTAATTCAGGGAGCTTCTCTGTGACTGACCAATCGGCATGAGGCTCTCCATCATCCGGCAGAGGTTAAATCAGTGCAAGCCTTGCCTTTCTTTCCTCTTTCGGAAAAACAGCAAGGTTTCAATCCATTGTAAGAACTTTCAGAAGCCCTGGAGCCAAGTGGCTTAAACCTGCCTCTTTTGCTTCATGAGAGAGATTGGTTGCCGCCTGACTATCAGAAGC
>JBKEAL010000115.1:0-1341 GCA_047972195.1 Parachlamydiaceae bacterium | reverse complement strand
GAATGACATAGAGAGTAATACTTTTATAATCAATATTTTGAAATAGTTTTTTAATCTATTCGTCCATGTTTTTCAACACAAAGGCAGTACGTGCCGGAATATACAGTTTCAGCCAGCCTTTGCCCTCTTTGTGATATAGTTCATCGTAGATAGTAAAATGTTCTACCGTATCATCTGTTAGCCCATTGCCTCCATATGCCTGAGCATCTGTATCCAGTACCACCTGATATTTGCCTTCGGGTGCAAGGAAACCATAGTCGGCAAATGACTGGTTAGGATTGAAATTGAATACAAAAATAAGGTCTCCGCGCATATATGCCATTACCTGGTCTTCGTCCTTATCCCATATTTTCACAATTGGTGTTTTCTCAAATTTCTTTACCGATGAAATCAGGTTTAGCATGGCTTTGTCGAAATCGCCCAAGTAATGATATTTCAGGTCTTTGTTATCGGCCAGCCACCATTGCCTGCGTGCATATTTGTACGACCATCCATTACCTTCGCGCGGAAAGTCGATCCACTCGGGGTGTCCAAATTCATTTCCCATAAAGTTGAGGTAACCGCCGTTTATAGTGGTCGCAGTAACCAGACGTATCATCTTATGCAGGGCAATACCTCTGTCGGTAGCATACGAACTGCCATAGTGTTTCGACATGTACCAATACATATCTGCATCTATCAGCCGGAAGATAATTGTTTTGTCTCCTACCAGAGCCTGATCGTGGCTTTCGGCGTATGATATTGTTTTCTCATCGTTCCGTCTGTTGGTCAATTCCCAGAATATGCCTGTCGGGTGCCAGTCCTCGTCTTTACGTTCTTTGATTATTTTTATCCAGTAGTCGGGTATATTCATTGCCATACGGTAATCGAACCCGTATCCGCCATCGTTTATCTTAGCAGCCAGCCCGGGCATACCGCTCACTTCCTCGGCTATTGTAATGGCACGTGGGTTTACTTCATGTATCAGCTTATTGGCTAATGTAAGGTAGCAGATAGCATCTTCATCTTCATTGCCATTATAATAATCGGGATAGCCCGAAAAGTTATCCCCCAATCCATGGCTGTAATAAAGCATAGAGGTAACACCATCGAAACGGAAACCGTCAAACTTATATTCCTCAAGCCAGAATTTGCAGTTGGACAAAAGGAAATGCAGTACTTCATCTTTTCCATAGTTGAAATTAAGTGAATCCCATGCAGGATGCTCACGCCTGCTGCCTCCATGAAAATAGAGTGTGTACGAGCCATCGAAACGTCCAAGGCCTTCTACCTCATTCTTCACCGCATGAGAATGTACGATATCCATGATAACCGCCAGGCCTAAAGCATGTGCATCGTCTA
>JBKEAL010000060.1:0-1060 GCA_047972195.1 Parachlamydiaceae bacterium | reverse complement strand
AGAGCCCAGTGCACAACCGTGGCGCACTTTAATGGCCTCGGCATCGCTCGGTGGCGTACCGAAGGCGTACGCGATATCGCTGGTGACCACATTCCCTGCATAAGGGATGACCTTGGTGTGGCGCAGTGCACCACCAGTGTAGACAGCCATGTCCATAGTACCACCACCGATATCGACGACACAGACGCCCAGTTCACGTTCGTCTTCTGTCAGCACCGAATAACTTGCCGCCAGACCGGCGAAAATAAGTTGGTCAACTTTCAGGCCACAACGTTCAACGGCTTTGACGATGTTCTTCGCCATATCGTTGTGACATGTGATCAAGTGCACTTTTGCCTGCATACGCACGCCTGAAAGTCCTACCGGATTCTTAATACCTTCCTGGTAGTCGATCGCATATTCCTGCGGGATCACATGCAGGACGCGATGCTCGTCGCGAACACGTACCGACTTCGCAGTATGCACTACGTTCTCGACGTCTTCCTGCGAGACTTCTTCTTCTGAGATCGGCACCATACCGATCTCGTTCTGGCAACTGATGTGCTTGCCAGAAAGTGCCAGATACACGGAGGAAATCTGGCAATCTGCCATCAGTTCGGCCTGATCGATGGCGCGCTGCACGCATTTCACCACCGACTCGAGGTCGTTTACCCCACCTTTATCCATACCACGGGACGGGCAGCTACCCACACCAATGATATTGACCACACCGTCGGGCAGAACTTCCCCTACTAAAGCGGCAACCTTCGCAGTGCCAATCTCCAGTCCTACTACCAGTTTTCTGTCCGTCGCCTTGATCATTGTTATTCTGCCTGTACCTGAGCCTGATTCTGTTGCTGATTAGGTTCCTCAACCGGGGCCGGGGACCACCCGACCGATGCGCCTGAGTCATAGCGCAAATCAACGTAGCTAATCCTTTTGCCTTCAGCCTGCGCCTGCTGCTGCAGAACGGGATAAAGTTCTACAAAACGTTCCAGACGCTTCATCGTGTCACCCCGCCCCAGATTCAGCTTGATATCGTTCGTCAGCGTTAACTGCCAGGAACGACGCGCCGTCATTG
>JBKEAL010000029.1:0-3939 GCA_047972195.1 Parachlamydiaceae bacterium | reverse complement strand
AAGCTACACCAGCTCCGATGCACGCCACTTTAAGCCCATTGGGTTTAGCGTCGACAGAACCTCTTGCATAGCTCATTTTCAAAGAATCGATGTGCGCCTGAAGCCCCAAACCATACCATTCGTCCAAAAATCGCTTTTGCGCGCGGATGGTCAGCGTCTTATCTACCCGATCTCTTCGGCAGGTTAGCTCGCAAGGCGCTCCACAGATCATTCCGCAGATCGAAGCAAAAGGATTCGGCCCTCTGGCGATCTTATAGCCCTCCAAATAATCCCCGGCATGTAAAGCAATCATGTACGCACGCGGATCCGTATTGACCGGACAACCATCTCTGCAGTCGATTTGCCGCAAATAATAGTCGATGTCAGGGATGACAACATCGTAAAGATCTTTGTAGGGATTTTCACTCATAACGCTTCGGAGAGTAGCAAATAAAACTTTAAAATCATACCCAAACCGGTTATCAATGCCTTGTAGAAACGAATGTATCAATTAAATATTTTTATAATGAATTGACCGATTTAGTTTAAAATAGTAAAATATTCCAAATCAAAAAAGGTAAAAAACATTATGTCGCCAATACAACAAGCTCAGCAGATCATGAACGCTTCTGTAGAAAAAAGCCTTATTCAATACGGATTTATTACCTTAGACCCTCGCTTCATAGCGTTAAGTAAAGTTCGTGTAAAAATCCCTTTAACGGATGTTCCAAAGCTTGAAAAGAAAAGAGTAACATTTGCAGATCAAGTAGAACCTTCTGCAAAAAAAATAAAACTGGCTGCAAACCACTTTTCGGAAATTTACCGAATTTCAAATTGATTGTAGTTAAGAGAAATGGGGCGTTGCTCCATTTCCACATGGGAAATAAATCCTGAAAATAACTCCTCACGGATCTCTTTGAATAATTGCTCGATCTGTTCTTTATCGCCTTGAACGATCAGCTCTACAGTTCCATCCTCCAGGTTTTCTGCCGTACCGGTTATCGAAAGCCTTTGGGCGGCCCTTCTGACGGTAGCCCGAAAACCGACACCTTGGACTCTGCCGGAAAAAATCGCTCGGATCTCAACATTCATCGCACACCTCTCCGGAATCGTCTTCAGCTAAACTTTCAACCAGCGGGAAATGTTTGATCAGTTCCGCGACTTCTGAAATCGATGAGGCCCGGCTGATCTTTTCTCTGAATTCTCTCGTTCCCTGCGCTTTCTTCAAGTACCAGCAACCAACCCTTCGCATATCGATGACCGCTTTTCTTCCGTGGTGATAACCTAAAGTCTCTTCAAAATGCTCCATTAATGCGGTCCTACAGCTCTCAAGGCTTCGTTTCTTTAGCTCCTCGCCACCGAAGTACTGGACCATCTCTTCCGAAATCCAAGGCCTGCCTAAAGTGCCTCTTGCAACCAAGAACGCATCGCAGCCTGTCGCTTCATACATCCGCAAAGCATCTTCCGGCTGCATGAGATCACCATTTCCGATGATTTTAATGCTGGTGGCAGCCTCTTTGCAGGCGCGAATCCATTCCCAATGAGCCGGCCCCTTATAGGCTTGAACGCGCGTTCTGGCGTGAATGCAGATCGCTTTTGCTCCTGCTTTTTCGGCTATCTTTGTGATTTCCACGGCAGCCAGGCTTTCCTCATCCCACCCTGCCCGGATTTTTACTGTTACGGGGATCTTGACCGCAGCGACCATTTCATTGAGAATTTCGCCGATCAATTGCGGGTTTTTAAGCAGCCCTGAACCGCTTCCATCTTTTGTGACCTTGTCTACAGGGCAACCGCAATTGAGATCGATCACGTCGAAACCCAACTCTTCGATGATTTTCGCTGCTTTTCCGGCAAGCTCAGGTTTCGAACCGCAAAGCTGTGCTCCGATAGGATGCATCGTATGGTCGTAGTCGAGGATGTGAAAGGTGCCCTGATCGTTGCGGGTGATCGCATCCATCTTCACCATCTCACAATAGATGAGACTTTTATGGTACCTGCGGCTCATCTTGCGGAAAGGGTAGTCGGAACAGCCCGCCAGGGGAGCATAGAAAATATTGTGGGGAAGCTTCAATGAGCCCAATTCAAAAGACTGTTTAAGACCCATCACCTAGCAACCCCAACTAAAAATCCCCTAATCAACTCCAAAGCCAAAAAGGCGAAAATGGGACTAATGTCGAGCATCCCGATCGGAGGAATGATGCGTCTGAAAATGTTCAGATAGGGATCTGTATAGAAAGAAATAAACAGCATCGCTTTCGTCTGCTGTAATTCAGGAAGCCAGGAGCTTAAAATCCTGGCAAACAGCATAAGAGTGTACACCTGAAACAAGGCATTGATAATCTGCGCTAACATAGCAAACATTTTACCTCATTTTTATCAATTAGCATAGCACAAAATGGGATCTGAACTAATGGATTGATATCTATCATGGTACAGTTTGGCGAGAAGTAATGAGTGCGGGCAGGAAAACACCATAATTCACCCCGAAAATTTCGGCGCAATTTTGCGCCTCTTTCAAGGTTACATACTTTCGCCGTTGATTGAGCGGCGTTTTGTAAGCTTCAGGATTTCTCCTGGAAACTCTTGAGAGATTCTCAATCCGCGAAACCCAGGAAGGGCTGATCTCTTTACCAATGCCCTCATGGTAAAGGGCGCAAAACTCTTTCTGCGTCCAGCCTTTTACTTTTTTTCTAAACGTCCAAAAGAGAGCAGACCGATAGGAAAATTCTGCTGCGCTTAATTCTCTGAACTCAGCTCTTAAATCTCTTTGAAGGGTATTTAAAAGCGCCTTGTTTGCATTAGAAAAATTCGTTACTTTTGTCAGAAATGCTTTATAAGCTGCAGGCGGCACTACTTTTTTATCCACCACACATCCGGGCTCATAAAATTCTGCCGTTTTGACAAACAGTTTTTCCAAAACCTGGCGATCCTCATCGTTTGTGAAGCTTTTTAGCAAAGCCTGTTCAAGCAAGCTTTTCTGACCTACTGCCCCCTCTTTTGCTTCAAGGATCCTTTTTGCAATACGGCTTTCGACCGTTTCTTGTTCCAGGATTAAATGGTACCTCTTTTTGAAGACCGCTGATCGAATGACCTCTTCGTCACCTCCCTGAACCACAACTTCACCGCCGGAAAGCTGATCAAAAAATGAAGTCTCTTGCGCCTGTGCTAAAATCTCTCTAGCAAATTTTTTATACTCTTTGGAAATCAACCGCTGAGTTTGATACTTCTCGTCCCTAAAGCCCTTTAATCGACGTGAGTTTTGCTTATTTTCCAAAATAAAATCTTCAATAAAAAGTTGCGTTGCCTGAATAGGACTCAACCCTTTCGCTGTGCGATTGAGAAGACCCACAGCTTTATCTCTCAAACGGTCATCGCCGTCAATCCAGCTATCTACATGGTTCACTTCGATATGCATCCCAATGGTTTGGTTATGCTGAGCTTCGCTGTTACCCGATTTTAAATAAGTGATTTTCGTTCCATCTTTTGCTGTTGCTACAAGAGTTGGCAAAGTGCTGGAATGCGCGGCTTGTCTGTTATGTACAACCTGATGTTTACCGTCCTCGGTTTTCAAAATTAGTTTTGGCGCAGAACCAAATTGCTCATCAGCTCCTTTATGGGAAAAAGTAAAAGGCATTTTGTAACAGAGAACGGCCTGTTGGAAAAAGAGTGCGACTCTTCGATCTACCGCCATCTCAATCCCTGGGAGATTGAGATCCACAATTCCGCGAGGCGTAGAATAAAGAGCCACTTCTGCACACGACAATGCGTTTTTACGAGAAAGGACATCCGCATTTTCACCATACGCTACATAAGGGCTAGCAGAAAGAGATTGAAGCCAGGAGTTCACTGCCGGAATCCGTGTAACTCTCTTTGCTGGAGAGGTTATAGCATTTTCCTTAATCTTTTTTGCTGTCTCCTCTCTGCTTCATATTTCTTTAAAAGGCTTGCATGTCTGATCCA
>JBKEAL010000299.1:0-11664 GCA_047972195.1 Parachlamydiaceae bacterium | reverse complement strand
AACGTATGCGTTGCCCCAAGTAGAAAAGAAGAGATCGCGCGGCATTACGGGACCCTCCTAAAGATCGTTTCAGATAGTAAAATGGATCCTAGTAAGCAAAATAGCCCTGCAAATGCAAAGGGAGCAAAATAGGACACCGTCTCTGTTCTTTTAAGTTCTTCCGGTGGCGTAAATTGGCTCTTTTCAATTGCGTTGATCTCATCTAACGTTTCTGCCACTTGGTCAGCATCTTTAACAATCAGAAGCTTCCCGCCTGTCATCTGAACAGCCCTTTGCATTTCATGGAGATTCGGTTTAAATTTCTCTTCCATGATCCGCGGCTCAAAGTTGACCATGTAGACGCGTATGCCTTCCTTCTTTGCAAAACTTGCCGCCTCTTCCAGCCCCATTGTTCGATACACATTGCCAAAGTCGTTGGGGTTAGGATCTTGCAAACCATCTGTTAAAACGATCATCACAGGTTCGTGGATCTTGTAGGCAGCTGCTGCAGAAAACTCGCTGATCAAATGCGCCGTTTTATATAAAGCGTATCCAATGGCTGTGCCGTTTTCATCATCCTTAGTGATCACTTCAATGCTATTTAACTGATCGATCAAGTCGTCTACGTTGACGCTCAATGGAGAAAGCACAGTGGCTCCCCTGGCAAAAGCCACGAGACCCAGAAGATCGCCATTTCTTGATCTTATGAAGGGCTTCATAATCTGTTTTAAACGATCGAGCTTCGTTTGCTTCACAAGCTCACCACCTACTTCAAAGGCTCCGCTCGGCCCTCCCATCGATCCTGACTGATCCACAAGTAGAAATAGCGCCCTTCCCTCAATCGGAGCAGGATTTTTTTCTTTGGTTTCCACCGTTTGGTGAGGATTGAGAAATGCGACCAAAAGCAGAAGTAGTCCGCATAAATAGAGAAAGGGAGAGATCCAGGAAAACCCCATTTTCCAGTTGGATAAAGAGGTTTTTAAAGTTTCTATGCTGGAATAGGTGATTGCACCGGACGACTTATTAAAAACACCTGCTCTTTTTAAAATCCAGATAGCTCCTAAAGCAGCTGCTGCCACCGCCAGAGCTAGCAGATCGATCCCTAGCATGAAACTCCAAGCAAGCTTAAGACCCTTTCCAGATCATCCAGGTCATAATAAGGGATTTCTATCTTGCCTCTCTCTCCATCGCCTGAAATCGCCACGTTCGTGCTGAAGAGCACTCTTAACCGCGCTTCTAAATCGGCCAAAAAGAGTGCGTTTTTATCTGTGTGCTTCTTAGCACCCTTTTCCGCTTCCCGGACTGATAAATTCTGTCCTAAAATTCTTCGGCAATAAAGCTCCTGCTCCTCTTCCGGAAGGGAGAGGATCGCTTTCGCATGCCCCATCGTGATTTCTCCTGAGCAGATCTTTTCCTGAATATAGGGAGAAAGCTGAAGCAGGCGCAAAAAATTCGCTACTGTAGAACGTCTCTTGCCGATCTTTCGGGCCACCTGCTCTTGCGTCAGATCCGCTTTTCTCATGAGATCTGCAATTGCTTCGGCCACCTCAATTGCATTTAAATCCTGACGTTGAAGGTTTTCAACCAACGCCGCTTCTTGAGACCCCACATCGTCATATTCCGAAACAATCACCCGCGTCTTCTTAAATCCAGCGCATTTCATCGCACGAATTCTACGCTCGCCCGCTACCAATTCGTACGTCCCGTCTTTTAAAATCCTCACCACCGGCGGCTGAATCAACCCAATCTCCTGAATCGATGCGGCCAACTCCGAAACTTCCTGTTCCGAAAACAAACGCCTTGGCTGCCAAGGGTTCATGCGGATCTCATCCAGATCCACTACATGGATTTTTTCCTGACTAGTCATATCGCGGAGTGTATTCTAAACCCCCATTTTCCCCAACCCCTCCCTTGCCCTTGCCCCTGCCCTTGCCCCTGCCCTTGCCCTTGCCCCTGCCCCTGCCCTTGCCCCTGCCCTTGCCCCTGCCCTTGCCCTTGCCCCTGCCCAAGTTGATAAATCGAGTATCATTGCGCAGAAAACCAAAAAAGATTAGACTTTCCGCAATAGTGATTAACTAAGAGCATGCTATGTCAAAACCTCCCACCTTGAACTTAGACGATGAATGGGTTGAGTATCCCTTCGTCCAATGGATCATCAACAATGGAAAAAACATAGCTTATTGGGCACTCATTGCCTTAATGGGGCTGTTTATCGCATCGCGCTTTATTTCCAGCTCTAATCAAAAGGCCGAGAGGGATTTCTTTCAGGCGGAGCAAAGCGCTATCGACCTAAACAACCCTGAAAAGCTCTCTCAAGCGGTTGCCACGCTTGTAGACATCATTGGACGCCATCCTGAACTTCAGGCTAAATACGATGGACTGATTGCTCAAGCCCTCTTAATTGATCAAAAACCCGCTGAAGCCACTCCATTTGCTGACAGAACCCTTCTCAGGGTGGAACAGGAGACCCCAAAAGACTTCCAGGACTACTCTAAAATCACATTGCTTATTGCCGATGGGCAGTATCAAATCGCGCTGCAACAGTCATATCAACTGAAAGATCACACTGTAAACCCCACCTTGTACGCTTTTAACGCCATTCGCATTGCTCTGTTAGAGAGAGAGCTCGGTAATCAAGCTGAAGAAAAAAAGGCTTGGGGTGAAGTAGATCGTCTTGCACAAGGAACGCACTCTATTAAAATCCCGCAAAGGGAAATGGAGCGTATCCTCTCCCATTACAACACGCAAGGCGTTCAATTACAAGATTTTATGAAGCAGTAATTGCGATAAACTAGAAAATTGAATATAAAGAGTTTGTGACCCGAAAATCGTAGGATTGATGAAGAGCAAGAAGGAGGTGACGTGAGGCATACATCAGCTCGATACCTACAACCTTTGGGTAATTTTGGAACCAAATAGAAAAAAAACTCGACTATCTTTAGTGAGGATAATCGAGATTGGAAAACTAACTCACTGTAAGACAATTTGTCCTAAATAATGATGCTCTGGAGGTAAAAGAGAACTTTAAAACTTCATCTTTAACAACTGCAGATTTTCTGCAGCCGGAACCGTCATCCATTTTTGGACGAATGGTTTTTACGTGATAGCTGCTCTCTTTGTAGAGCAGATGGAGTAAAAGTTGTGAGACAGAACACAAGTTCAGTTGCTTACGATGAAATTCAACTGGAAGGCTTAGCCGCAAGCGAAGCATTTGTTCCGGAACTGAATATCATCCATGGCAAATTGTTCAATGGTGATAAGATGAAGCCTGAACTGGAGTCGATCCGGATCACAGGCAATCTTCACATCTCCTTTTAATTAAGGTGATTCGGGCGGTTATTGCAAAATAACCGCCCTTTTTCTTAGCATGAGTAATGGAAACTTTTTACGAAACCACACCTCCCGAACAGTGTACATCCCTTCATAAGCTATTACAAACTTCTAATTATAAGCCCTTTGTAATTGCCGACCGAAACATTCCGCTCAAAACATCCCTTTCTTTTCCCCATCAGTTGATACCTGGTGGAGAGGAAGCCAAAACTCTAAGAAATGCAGAATCCTTATATGAAACCCTAGACCGGCAACAGCTCGATAGAGACAGCTTACTGATCGGGCTCGGCGGAGGCACCATCAGCGATCTTA
The DNA here is from genome assembly GCA_047972195.1 of Parachlamydiaceae bacterium. GTDB lineage: Bacteria > Chlamydiota > Chlamydiia > Chlamydiales > Parachlamydiaceae > CAZSDA01. The sequence continues at coordinate 8,043 of JBKEAL010000299.1, read as the reverse complement.
CGGGATTTCTCGCAGCTACTTATCTTCGCGGCATTGCGCTTGCGTTGATTCCAACGACACTACTTGGCATGGTCGATGCGAGCATCGGCGGAAAAAATGGATTGAATCTGGGCGCGAAAAAAAATGCGATCGGAACTATTTTTCATCCAAAACATTTGATCATCAATCCATTATGGCTTCGCACGCTTTCCCCTTCCGAGTATAGACAGGGACTGGCTGAAGTGGTCAAATATGGGGTCATTGAAGGGGAGGATTTTGTCACGTTTTTGGAAGAAAATGCTCAAAGCATTAAAAACCAAGACACTAAAATAATGCTCGATCTGATAAAATGGTGTGTATCGATCAAAACCAGGATCGTTGAAGAAAGCCAAGCGCGTCCAGAGGTTCGCGATCTGCTCAACTTCGGGCACACCTTTGGACATGCGATCGAAAGCGCCTCCGATTTTTCTATACCTCACGGAGACGCCATCGCCATCGGCATGAACTTAGCCATGAAGGCAAGTTCAATGATGGGAGGGATCGACAAAAAAAGCGCTGCAAGGATAAAGAGAATTTTAGAAGGGTTCGGGCTCCCGGTAGAGATGCCCGGCATCGAACGCGAAAAAATTCTTTACTGGATGAAAAAAGACAAAAAAAACCGATTTGGAAAAATTTACTTGATTTTAGCCGAAAAAATCGGCAAAGTTTCCAAATCCCCAGAACTGCCCTTAGAGGAAGTTGAGAAGATATTTTTATGAAAAAAAAGTTAATAATCGTTGAGTCTCCAGCTAAAATAAAAACCCTTAAAAAGTTTTTAGGGCCTGAATATATTTTCGAGTCTTCAATTGGCCATATTAGGGACCTTCCCGAAAAAGAATTCGGCATCGACTTTGAAAACGACTTCGAACCGAAATACGTCACGATGCCTGGCAAAGAAGAGGTCATTGCTAAGCTGAAGAAAGCGATCAAGGAATGCGACACGATCTACCTCTCTCCCGACCCTGACCGTGAAGGAGAAGCGATCGCCTGGCACATCAGTCAGATCCTACCTGCAAAAACCGACTACAAACGCGTCTCTTTCAACGCCATCACCAAAGAGGCTGTTCTTCAGGCGCTTAAAGATCCAAGAGCGATCGACATTGCCCTAGTGAACGCGCAGCAAGCGCGCCGCCTCTTAGACCGCCTCGTCGGTTACAGCATTTCCCCTATCCTCAATCGCCGCATCCAAAGAGGAAGAGAAGGAGGCGTTTCTGCAGGCAGAGTCCAGTCCGTTGCCTTAAAACTTGTCGTTGACCGCGAAAAAGAGATCATGGCGTTCATTCCGATTGAATACTGGAACTTGGGCGCCCTGTTTAAAACAGAGGAAGATCCGAAAGCATTCCAGGCGTCTCTCTATTCCGTTGACGGGAAACGGGTGGAAAAAGAGGATAAAGAGGGCAAAGGCTACTGCTTAATCAGCAATAAGGAAACTGCAGATCAAATTCTTGCCCGGCTTAAACAGGAACCTTATACCGTTCTCAATGTCGAGAAGAAAGAGAAAAAGCGAAATCCTGTTCCTCCATTCATCACATCCACTCTGCAACAGGAAGCAAGCCGACATTACGGCTTCTCATCCGCGCGCACAATGAATGTCGCCCAGTCCCTCTATGAAGGGGTGGACTTAGGCAACGAAGGTGCAGAGGGTTTGATCACTTACATGAGAACCGACTCTGTGCGCATCGAACCGGAAGCGCTTGCGGCTGCACGTAAATTCATTGAAAAGAGCTTCGGCAAGGAATACCTTCCTGAAAGCGCGCGTCAATATAGTGGAAATAAGAGTGCACAGGACGCCCACGAAGCGATCCGTCCGACCAACCTGAACCATCCGCCAGAGAAGATTAAAGGATACTTAAGCAAAGAGCAGTTTTCCCTGTACCAACTGGTCTGGAGACGCTTTTTAGCCTCTCAAATGAACCCGGCCATTTACGATACCGTTTCTGCAGATATCGCAGCAGACGATGGACTCATTTTAAGGGCTACCGGTTCTCAAATTAAGTTCCCGGGATTCCTGGCTGTCTACGAAGAGAAATTCGACGAAGACGCCGCCGACCAGGAAAGTAAACTGCTTCCTGCGCTAGTACCGGGTCAAAAACTGCAACTGCTAGAGCTGACCAGCGAACAAGCTTTCACAAGACCTCCGGCGCGTTTCAGCGAAGCTTCCCTCGTTAAGGAACTCGAAAAATCGGGAATCGGAAGACCATCGACCTACGCAGCGATCATGAACAAGATCCAAAGCCGCGACTACACCGTCAAGGAGAGCGGAAGACTAAAACCGACCGAACTGGGTTTTGTGATTGCAGCGCTATTGGAGGAGAACTTTACCAAAATCATGGACATCGGTTTCACCGCTTCCATGGAAGACAACCTGGAACTCGTTGCAGAAAACAAAAAGAACTGGAAACAGCTCCTCAAAGACTTCTGGACAGACTTTGAACCGACGATTGAAACTGCGACCAAAGAAGCGTTCGTTCCCAAGATTGCAACGGAGATTCCTTGCCCCGATTGCGGAGCGCCGCTTCAAAAAATCTGGTCGAAATCGAAATACTTCTACGGATGCAGCCGCTACCCCGACTGCAACTTCAGCGCTCCTATTGAAGCGCTCTCCTTTAACAAGGAGGATTACGCAGAAGATTTCGATTGGGATCAGCCCTGCCCGAAATGCGGCAAACCGATGAAGGTGCGCCACGGCAGATTTGGAACGTTCCTCGGATGCACAGATTACCCTAACTGCAAAGGGATCGTCAACATCCCCAAAAAAGGCGAGCAAGTACTCTCCCAAGAAAATATGCCGACTTGTCCGGCGATCGATTGCCCAGGCCACATGACCATGCGCAAATCGCGCTTCGGCAAGATCTTCTACTCCTGCTCCACCTTCCCCGACTGCGATGTAATCGTCAACGACCTGGAAGACTTAAACTCCAAGTACCCTGACCATCAGCGAACAGCCTACGTCAAAAAAACCAAAGGCAAACGCGGAGCCAAAGCACCTGCTGCAGCTAAAAAGAGCAGCACAACAGCGAAAAAGACAGCGGCGAAAAAGCCTAAAGCCAAAGCCAAGTCCACTAGAACCCAGGCCGAGCTCACCCTCTCCCCGGAATTGGCTGCCGTACTCGGCACCTCCACTTCCACAAGAGCCGATGTGCTAAAAAATATCTGGGAGTACATCCGAAATCATAACCTTCAGAACCCCAAAGACAAGCGCGTGATCGTCCCCGACGATAAACTCGCAAAAGTCTTCGGCACCAAAGAAGGGGTGAATATGATGGCCATGGCGAAGATCTTAGTTTCTCATATGCAAAAGTAAAACACTCTAGTGCTCTGTAAAGAAAGTTTTAGTGGGAAATTTTAAGTTGAAAGCTCCCGCGGTTGAACTAAAATTACCATTTAAAACTTTCTTTACAGCACTAGTTAGTTACTTCTATTTAATTAAATAAAATATTATAATTAAATAAAGCAATTAACATGGTTTTATAATGACTCCTGATTCAAATTCGATTAAACCTCGATTAATGGATCAAGTCGCCTTGAGCAAGGATGGGCTAGTCGCAACTCAAAAAGCCCAGATCGGCCAAAAAGTCATCAATATATCACTCCATTTCGACCGGAAGATCACGCGCGGCGAGGCAGCGAGACAGATGCAGCTGAGCTTGGGCAAGGTAGCAACCTTACAGGTTCCTTCCGATACAAAAACAACGGCTGCAGAAACCGAAATCCATCTTTACGCGTTTGGACAGATTGAGAAGATCCAAGAACTTGGCAAAAGCCATATTCCGGAACCTCTGCGATTTGAATTTACTTTTCTTTCCGGCCCCGTTCTGGCTGCAGAACCTACTCCCTCAGAAACTAATGGCAAAGTGCTTAGAGACCGATTTACACTCCCCAATGGAAAGGCTGCGGAAGAGAAGGCTTTAAGAGCGGATACGGTGGTTTTCTTAGGTAAAAACCTGGAGACTCAAATCGCCCGTCTGACAAAAAAACTAGAGCAAGACCCTAATAACAAAGACATCAAGACTCTACTTGAAAGATCTAAAAAAGAACTTGCAGCTCTTAACGCAACTAAAGGTGACGCAACTTGGGGTTCAACCAACACCCCTCGCTTTGCTTTTATCAATCTAGGCAGACAAAGAACCAAAGAACTCTATGCCTCTATTGCCTGCAACTTAAGAATGCAAACCGTTAAAGATCCTGAAGGAAATATCGTTTCTGCGGTCACGCGATCTGCTGCATTGAGCGACTTTAGCCATGGAGAAGTCAGCTTACAGGAGCTTAAAGACCTAGGCGACTTGGAAAAATGGACACAGCTGACTCCGGAGCGCAAAAGTCAACTGGGAAAACTATATTTGACTCAAGGAGCAAAAACCAAAACACCTGAAGAGGTTGTCACAGAAATCAAAATTAAGACGCTCGTAGGTTACGGCCTTGAAAACCTTGTAGAGCTCCCGGGAAAATACCATCAGCTGTACAACATGCTCAAAAAGCTGCAATCCGTTGACTCCATTCCCCGAGCCCTTCAAAAGATGAGTCCCTCAGAACTCAAAGCGCTTGCAGAGATCCCTTTTGATGCGTCGAAATTCAGCGTCCTCATTCAAGAAAGAAGCCTACGGTTAAAGCTCATGGCTCTGCAAGATCTGCAATTGCATCTTGAAACACGTCCCGCAGGAACAGATCCCGTACTTTATTGTAGAACATCGATCGTCGACATGCAAAAAACCTCTAAAAACGACCTTGGGCTTGTTCTCGATGAAAAAACACAGGGCCTAGACATGAAGGCGCTTTTTGACGAGCTGGATGGAGCGTCCCTGCTATTTGACTGCGAAGAAGAAGAAACAGCATTTATCGATGAAGAGGGCAAAATCCATCTGCCTCCAACTTGCGCTTCAGGGATCAAAGAATCGCAATTAAGCACCGCTTTCTTCAATATCTGTTCGCAAGGCCCTCCTGAGCGTACGTTAAACAGTGGCATGCAGGCAGCCATCAATAGCGAAGCGCTAGAAAAATTAGAACGGATGTTTTCAGACACTCCTGAATTTGTAAAATTAAAAGAAGCCTTTCAACAACTTACCAATAACCCCGAATATGACGCGAACCACGCAGTTGTAGCGGCGACCCAATTCATGCAAAAGCAAAAAGGCTATACAGGAATCAATTGTTATGGAGGAAAAGACCGCACAGGTTATGCCACAGCCCTTGTGACATACCAATGCTTACTGGATATGAGCCATCTGCCCTCAGATTCACCTGAGGCGGACACCTGGCGCCGTCAACTCTTAAGCAAGGAAGGCATTGCCGGTCAAAGCGCCGGACAAAACACCAATGTCACCATCCTAAAATTAACAAGGATAGACCTTACTCTTTACGACACATCCACCCTCAAAGGGAAAATGCTTCGCGGCGCGCATGCTGCCAGCGGTTTAGTCAACGGTGCAAAAAAAATGCTCAAAGACACCCTCCACCTCGACTCCCTATCCATCAGCGACACCGAAGGCCAGCTATACAAAAAACCCACCTTCAAAGCCACTCATCTCTCCAGTTTTGACGGCATCCGCAAAATCAAAACCCTCGTCAGACGCTTTAAACATTGACTTGATCATACAGAGCGGGAATTTGTGCATCCCAATCCTTGGCTTCCTTCAGCTTGGCCTGCAGAGCGGCCAACTGGTCCTTTTCTCCGTGAATGAGGAACATCTGCTTGGGCTGTTGGGGAAGATCGCCCAGCCAGGCGAGAAGTTCGTTTTGGTCGGCATGGGCGGACATCCCTTCGATTTTGCGCACTTGAAGCTTGATCGGCACCCATTTACCAAACATTTTCAACGTTTTTTCGCCGTTCAGGACGCGCCAACCGCGCGTGCCTTCTGCCTGATAGCCCACAAAAAGAAGCGTGTCTTTTTCATTGGGTCCATGAACCTCCAGGTAGCTTAGAATTCTACCTCCGGTCATCATTCCGCTTCCTGCGATGATGATTTTGGGCTCTTTTTGGGTGCGGATCTTCATGGTTTCCTTGTAGCTTTCCACCACTGTGAAATAGGAACACACTTCATCGCACTCTTCAGTGGAAAGTCGATGCCACTCTTTTGAGCTTCTAAAGAGATCCAGGACGTTCGCGCCCATCGGACTATCCATGATCATCGGAACACGAGGTATTTTTCCCTCTTTGACGAGCTTCCATAGCATAACCATGACGAGCTGTGTCCTCTCTACAGCAAAGCTTGGAATGAGTAATGTTCCACCCCTCTCAATTGTTTGAGAAACAACTTTCTCAAGTTCGGGGAATATACTGAACTCATCCGGATGCACTCTTCCGCCATATGTAGATTCTATTAATAGAAGATCCGCTTTCGAGGGCTTCTTCGGAGGATAAAGCAGAAGGTCTTCCTCTCTTCCAATATCGCCTGAAAAGACCCACGTTTTGCCTTCCGATTCGATCTCAATGAACGTAGAGCCCAAGATGTGGCCGTTATAAAGGAATGTGGCTTTAAATTGATTCATCACTGGAATTTGCACGCCCTCTTTCACCGGCTTAAATAGCTTCACAGTCTCTCTCACATCGTCGACCGTATAAAGAGCTAAAGCGGGTTTATGCTTTGAATACCCTTCTCGATTGGCTCTCTCCGCCTCCTCTTCCTGGATTTTGGCAGAGTCCATCAAGATGATCTTAGCAATCTTCAACGTGAGCTCCGTCCCGTAAATCGCCCCTCGGAAGCCTAACCTAACAAGCCTAGGAAGATACCCCGTGTGGTCCATGTGTCCATGCGTAAGTAAAATAGCGTCCACAGAGGCAGGATCAAACGAAGGAGCCTCCCAATTGAGTAAACGCAACTCTTTCAATCCCTGAAAAAGCCCGCAATCTACCATCATCCTCTTGCCCTGATGTTCAAGAAGATATTTTGAGCCGGTTACAGTGCCGGCAGCACCTAAAAAAGTAAGTGAAGCCATGCGAATAGGTTTAAACCTTTTGATGACAACTGCACAACTTAAAAACTCTTCATTAATAATTCCCTAACCCTTAAAATCTTAGGAAAATCCACGAAGGACTTTCCATGAAAGTTGGTTTAAAAGCTCACCTAGCCCCTTACTCCCTACCACTTCCGGAAAATCCATCCAATGATTCCGATGAAAAAATCGGCGGTCTCAAACGACTCATCAGCAGTCAGGGAGAATCTTCTCCCAAAAGAAGAAAAGAAGAGCGTTCCCCCGGCATTTATGATGCTGAAGGAAGAATTCTCTACGGCAAGATCCGCCATCAATGGGATGCGATGGATTATTACGGAGAACTCACTCCATATTACATCGATCTGAATGGAAAGTTTGCTCATACAACTCAAGAAAATCGCCTTCATCCGGAAAAACGAAAGCCACTGACTCTATTTACAGGCTTGTACTACAACAGCGCAACAAAAGTACGCGAAGAAGGAACCTTTCTCGTTGTCGATAAGGCGAACGGCGACCTCATCACGACAAAACTATCTTCCACAACCCTACCGGAAGAGGATTTTACCCATTTCAGAAGCATCGTAGAAGAATCCGGAGCCCGCAAAACCGGACTATTTCACGATGACAAACTCAGATGGGGCCTTCTTGAGCACCCCAAGAAGGGCAATCGGACTGGAAAATTTGATGATCAGGAAAGGTTCATCGACGGCAAATGGAACTATTCGTATGAAGGTACCTACGGTTTCACACTCACCGGCACCTTCACTTATGCGACAGATAACAACCGGACTGTCACCACCTGTCAAGGAGAAATGATCCACCGTCAGAGCCAGTATGCTAAAGCGGGAACTTTTACGATCGAAGAGCTATTCTTAGTCTATTGTCAACCCATCCCCGTCCTCATAGATCCCATGGATGCTCCCACGCAAGAATTGAGAGAAGATCTGGAAAAAGAGGAGATAAGAGTAGGGCAATTCTACGAAAACGGCCGCCTAAAACAGGGTAAAATCACCTACGATTCTGGACGGATCTACGAAGGCGAATTCGGTCCTACTGAACGCCTCATCTACGGTAAAAGATTCTATCCCGAAGAAG
>JBKEAL010000286.1:0-10309 GCA_047972195.1 Parachlamydiaceae bacterium | reverse complement strand
CTGGAAAGATGGCATTGTCGTAACCGCCATAGTAGTAGCCGTTGTGAGTGCTGTGGCTGCTTTCGTTTTTGGAGTAGTCCTCGCTGGAGCGGCTTTTATTGTTTTAGGTGTAGCACTGGGGTTTACTGCCTATTACGTTCATAATTTCAATAACGGTGAGAATCTGCAAAATACTGTCGATAAGATTAAACAAAAAAATGCGGACCTTAAGCAGGCCAGAAGACAGCTGCAAAACGATGTGCGTGAAATGAGAGTGCAATATGAACAGGCCCGAAAAGTAAATCAGGAGCTATCCGTTAATGCGGCAGCTTTGGAAAAAAGTAAAAATGAATTACAGGAAGCGAACCTTCAATTGGGTGTGGAAAGCAACACGCTGGAAGAGAGAATTCAGCAGTTTCAAAATGAAAATGGCGAGCTCAAGAAGCGTTTGGAAGAGCTTCAGAAACTGATTCCAGCGCTTAAGGAGCAAGTCGAACTGCTCGCTCATGATGCAACCCGGTTAACGACAGGCGTGGATGCTCTTGGTGACCATGTAGGTGAATTCGGTAAACAGAACACAAAATTAGATGGCAATATTTCTAAACTTGACGACACGTTTGATCAGAATGTGGATGATTTGCGCGGACTCATCAGCAAAGTGGAAACCACCCGACAGCAGTTTTCTTCCTCTATTGGCGACCACAAAGGAGAGATGGATTCCCAGATCAACGGACTGCAAATCGAAGTTGCAAAATTGCAAGAGTTACATGTTCAACTCAATGAAGATTCGCAAAGATTGCAGCAGTTGCAAGAGGAAATTGGAAAGAAAACAGAGGAGTTGCAACAACTTCATGCACGTTTGGCTGAAACGGAATCTAAGCTTAACAGAACTGAGGCGGCACTTTCCGATGAATCGACAAAGCTTGATACGTTGAAGGCTGCTTTGAGTAGCATTGAGGAGCGAATTGACTCTTCTAATCAAGTGCTTAAGGATTTGTTGCAGCGTTTGGAAGATTCAAAAACAGAAGTGACTGAAAAGTTAAAAAAGTTTGAAGAAGAGCAGCAAGCGACCTTGAAGTTGGTTGAGGATAAAATCTCTGAGAGAACTAAAGAACTCAAGATACTCAAAGAGGAAATCGCTCAGAAAAAGACTCAAGCCACTTAGTTGGGCCAGAAATTCTAACGCGTTTATGCCTGCTGACGGCTCCTGACACCAAAGTGATCCGTGAGGGAGCGATATCAAATTTTTCTGCGAGAAATCGCAAGAGGGCGTCGTTAGCTTTGCCCTTTTCGGGTACCGCTTTTAAACGCACCTTCAGTTCGTCGTTTTCCCAACCAAGGATCTCATGACGATGCGCTTTGGGAACGATTTTTAAGGCGATGACTACGCCTTCCTTATTTTTCATAATTCTGTTATAATCTTTGCATTTAGAGGATTTATTTTGAAACTAAAGCAAGTGAAAAAAGAGCCTTGGTATAAAAACGGCCTGCGCTTTGAATGCACGGGATGCGGTAAATGCTGCACAGGTTCTAAAGGCGAAGTGCAGATCCAAAAAGAAGAGTTGGATGCGATGGCAGAACTCTTACAACTGGCTCCAAAAGATTTTAAGCGCCTTTATGTGAAGAATCGAAGCAACCGCCTTTCTTTGGTAGAGTTGAAACAGTCTGACGGGCAGTATGCCTGCGTTTTTCTTAAAGAGAATCGCTGTACGGTCTACATGGCGCGGCCCACTCAATGCCGCACCTATCCTTTTTGGCCTGAAAACCTCAATACGCCGGAGAGCTGGCAATTGGCGGCTAAAGACTGCGAAGGCATTTCAGACAGCGCTCTGCTTGTTTACCCAGATTGTATCTAAACTGAAAAGTTCTTGTTCTATCACTTGCTCGCATAATATCTGCCACGCTCCAAAATGGCTGGTATCGCAATCTACCTTTTCCAGATCAAGCTGAATGATCATCTGTTTTAAGAGAAAAAATTGGATCTTAGAGATAGATTGGACGTTCTTTGCGAGGTGTACTGCCCAATTTAAGCTGTTTTCTTCATGTTTGTCTGGAGTTTTGTTCTGGTTTTTACTTTTGAGAAACAGGCTGGGAATGCCTTTTTGTGAGTAAAGAGAGGGGATGAGGCCTCTTGTAGCCAATGAGTAAACGTGAGAGCTTCCGGCAAGAAAAAGAGAGCGCTTTTTATGAAGTAAAACATCCATTTGCAACACCTTTTCCAGGTGACTATCGCGCTGCTCCCAATCTTTAAAAAATTCTTTTTGAAGGATCGTGTGCTGATAGTTAAGCAATCGGATGGCTGCACAAGCAATCCTAAGGGTGGCGATCATCTTGTCCTTGATATGAGGATTAGAAATTCGGTTGTATTGAGATAAGGGGTCTTTAAAGATCTCTCTATATTCCCTAGGAGTAAAGTGATTCTTAATCGTTTCGATGCATTGGGGTAAACTCTGCTCGTCAAAATCTCTAAAGGTGATGAGTAAGCCTTTGACACAGCTGATAAAGCGTACAGCATGCTGATAGAGATCGATTGTTACTCGATTAGGAATATCCCAGGACTTGGTTTTTCTCCTAATCGAGCGGGACACATACTTTAACTGTCCATCAAGACCTGTGCGCTTTTCAGCGCGTTCAGATCTCACGCATTCGACTCTCAAGTTGTATGAGGAGTTGTATAGTGTATTGACCAAACGACCGTTTTGCTTTCGATGGAAGTCTTTTGTGTGCGTCTCACCAAGGCCGATGATGTGTTGTGGGTAAAAAAGGAGCGTGTGCAATTGAGAAAGAGGTAAAGAGCAGTAGACGATTTTGAACCTCTTAAACACCTCTTCTTCAAAAGCTATTGCTTGGCGATCCTGATCGCGTAATTTTATGATGATCGAAGAAAACTTCTTTGAGGAACAAACCAAAGCCTTCTTTGAGGAGTTGTCTAAACGGGAATAGATTGCATAAGGTGCAAGCCCATTTAGAGAAAAGATGGAATGAATCGTCATAGGCATCCATCGATTGTTAGCGGACTGTTTTAAATGTACCTAATGTTTCCGTCGTAAAAAAGAGAGGGTTTCCTTCCGGGTCAAACGTAAATGTGATCGTTTGCGTACCTGCGTTAATGCTGGGCCAGGATAATATGAAGGTATCGTTGCCAAAGGGCTCTAAGGTGCCCGGATAGCCGCCGGGACCAGCAAACAGTTTTAGTAAATCTCCCGAAGTTTCCAGAGAAAATTTTCCATAAAGCGAGTTTTGGTATAACCCTGCATAGGAAACGAGTGGCCGGTTCATCGGCAAGATTCCTTTGGGCTTTTCAGGCTTTTGAAATACAGTATCGATCGCTTTTTCCTGTTCGTCTAGGGCTTTGGTGATATCTTGGCCCGATGGACCGACAAATAGTTCTAAAAACTTTGCTCGAATGCGTTCCGGAAGCAATGTCAGATTTAAATTTGCTAATACGACAATGCCTAGGTTTTTCTCAGGAATCAGCGTAATGACCGTCCTGATGCCATCTAAAGCGCCACCTTTTTCTACAATTTTCTCATTTAAATAGTGGTAAACGTTGAAGCCTAAGCTATAGGAAAACCCTGATTGAGCCTGTATGGGAGCGGATTCAGTGAAACCCACCTCTGAAATCATTGCGGGAGTGAATAATTTCTGAACGCTTTCAGGGCTTAAGATTTTCTGCCCATTGTAAATACCTTTGTTAAGAAGCATCTGAAGCCAATGGGCCATGTCACTAGCCGTCGATACAATGCCTCCGGCTGCAGCAAAGGTGAGGCTTGGGTCGCACGAGATGTGCTGGATCTTTCCCTCAACTTTCGCGTGGCAAGCAGAGCTATTCTTTTCCTCCATCAATGGATAGAAACCGCTTCTGCTCATATCCAATGGGATCAATAGTTTTTCCTTGCAGACGTCAACCCAAGGCATTTTTAAAAGAGAGCCTGCCACTTCACCTGCTAGAAAAAAACCTACATTTGAGTAGAGAGCCTTTTCACGAAAGCTCGTTTCAGGTTCCATATAGCGAATGCGCTGTACGATCTTCGCAGGGGAATATCCACTTTGCCCTAATAGATCTCCCTTGAATGCCGGCAGCCCAGAGCGATGCGCCAGAAGGTCTTTGGCGGTTGCATAGCGAGTTGCATAATAATCGTTCAATACCATGTTCGGATAAACTTCTGAGATGGGCTTATCCCATTGAAGCAGCTCCTTGTCGACCAGCACAGCGATCGTTGCCGCGGTAAAAGTCTTAGAGACAGAAGCCAATTGAAAGTGAGTGTTTTCGTCCACCTTTGCATCGCCATCTACGGATGAAACTCCATACCCTTTCAACAAGAGCACCTGATTGCCTTTTACCACCGCAACGCCCAACCCGGGCACCTTGCTTTTGATGCGCTCTTGCTCAATCCAGCGATCAAATTCTTCAATATTGACTTCCGAAAACAGGGAGCCAAACTTTAGTAAAAAGATGCAGTAGGTAAGAATCTTTAGCATTTTTTTACCATATGTTTTGCTGCTATTTCTGACAACTAGGGGAGGAGTTCGGGCACGGGCACGGGCACGGGTTTTTGGTTGGGTGTTTGCGAAGTAATAATCGTTAGACGATAATCGCCTATTATGAATTATCGCTTATTCTTTATTTTGTGCTTCATTTTGACAGCTTGCGATCCGGGAGAGATTACTCAGGAGGCGCGCATTAAGCGGCAGAATGAAAAAGCGGAATACATTGCACGTACAAGCGAGCAAACGACGTTTGTCCCTCCTATGGAGCCGGTGGCGGCTCCTGTGTATTCTTGGGATAGAATAAAGAAGGGGCAGGTGGCGCCGATCACCAAGGAGTACTTTCGCTGCAAGGGCAGTATCACTAATCCTTCCAAAGCGGACGTGGTGCGCGGTGAACAGGTGCGCTACTTTGACTGTGGAGGGAGAGAAAAACACAGTTTGTTCTTATCCAATGGGGAAGAATTTGTTTATCCCATTCTGATTCGTTTACTGAACTACGTACAGGATAAGACGGGAAAACGGGTGGTCATTACGAGCGGATACCGCTGTCCGGAACATAACACGTATGTCGATCCCAGTCCATCGAATCAAACATCGAAGCATATGATTGCAGCAGAGGTCGATTTCTACGTGCAAGGGATGGAAAACAGACCGCAAGAGATCGTGCATCTGCTGATCAATTTTTACAAAACAGAAAAGGGCTTTGGAGAATTTACGAGATATGAAAAGTCGGACGCTGCCGTTTCAACACAGCCCTGGATGAACAAGGAAATATTCATAAAATTGTATAGAAGCAATGAGGGGCGAAATTTTGATAACCGCCACCCTTATCCTTATATCGGAATTCAGGTGCGGTTTGATCGAGAGAAAAATAGCCGCGTCGCCTATTCCTGGGACCAGGCGTTTCGCGGCTATCATCGCTATTAGAACTCGATATTCAGTGCCACATAAGGACCTGCAAGGGCAAAGTCGCTCAATATGTGTTTGAAGCTATCCATTTTTAGTCTGTTTTTTTTCCTGTTTCTTATGTTTCTTTTCTTTTGCTGAGAGAGCGGGTTTCTTTTTTGTTTCTTTTTTATGCTTTACGACTTCTTTAGTCATTTTAGTGTCCTTTTGTTAACTTTGCAGGAATTTGTCATTGTGCTGTGCCATTTTACGCAGCAGGTTGCACGGTTCAAACCGCATTCCCAATTTTTCCTTAAAGCGGTCCAATGTTTCAACGATTTTCTGCGATCCGATGCGGTCAGCGTATGCCAGTAATCCACCTTGGAATGGAGGAAAGCCCATGCCCATGATTAAACTCAAGTCGAGATAGGATGCTTTTTCGATAATTTTTTCATCCAGGCATCTTGCCGCTTCATTGATCATAGCATACAGGAAGCGAGGGAGAATCTCTTCCTTAGGATGTTCCGGAGTCTTTAGGTTGAGCCCATCAATCAATACCGCAATTTGCGGATTGACGCGCATTTTCTCACCTTCATAAATATAGAAGCCTTTTCCGCTCTTTTTGCCGTACAGTTTATTCTCCACTAATAACTTTCCAAGCATAGGAGGGTGCATTCTTTCACCGTAGGCGCGTTCGAACACCTCTCCCACCTTTTGGACTACGTCATTGCCCACTTCGTCAGCCAGAATAAAAGGTCCCATTGGCATCCCGAATTGCAATAGAGCTGAGTTCAATTCATCCATCGAGTAGCCCTCTTCAAGCATACGCAGCGCTTCGTTTGCGCCCGGAAGGAAGATGCGGTTGACGAGGAAGCCTGGGCAATCTTTTACAACCACAGGAGTTTTGCCAAGCTTGCGGCATAGGGCGACTGTGGTAGCGACCGTTTCAGGGCTTGTGTGCTTGCCGGCCACTACTTCAACCAAAGGCATCTTCGCCACAGGATTGAAAAAATGCATCCCGACAAAACGTTCAGGGTATTTGAGGCTTTCAGCCATCGCATCGATTGTTAATGAAGAGGTGTTGGAAGCGATGATTGTCTCTTTTTTCACTTGGCCTTCAATTTCAGCAAAAAGCTGTCGCTTGAGGTCTAGATTTTCTGTGGCTGCTTCTAAAACGAAGTCTACATGTTGAAAACCGGTGTAATCAACCGTTCCGTTCAATAACTGAAAACGCAAATCGCATTGAGAACAGGTGAGTTTGCGCGCTTTCAAGCCCTTTTTAAATTGCGCGCGAGCCATCGCCATGCCTTTGCCCACAATCTCCCAGGAAATGTCCTTCATGCGGGTCATGATCTCTTTGTCTGCAAACAACCAGCCTAAACTTGAGCCCATCGTACCGGCTCCGATAATGGCGGCTTCCCGGATATTTCTTACAGGCGTTCCCGGAGGCGCTCCGGTTTCTTTTTTCAGGGCTTCCTGGGTGAAAAAGAGGCGGATCAGGTCTTTAGCAAGGAAGAACCCTGTCGGGATTTCCTTTAAGAACATGTTGAGTTCTTTTTTGAGACCTTCGTTCAGCGGCAGTGTATAGGTTTCCTTAATGAGTTTTAAAGCGATCTCCGGTGCAGGGTAGCGGCCTTTTGTTTTGTCTTTAACCGCTTTTTCTGACAGAAAATAGACCAGAGCGCGTCCGACAGGATTGTCTTCTAAAAGCTTCTGCATCCATGGTTTTTCTTTGCGCTTTGCTTGAATCTTTTTCGCTTCGCTGTCGTTTAATAGCTTGTTCACAAAGCGATCGACATATTGATCGAGAAACTCCCAAGGAGCAATCGCATCGGCTAGCTTCGCTTTGTATGCTTTCACTGCATTCAATGTTTTGCCTCCAAGGATCATCTCCAACGCTTTCTGTAGACCAACTAATCGCGGAAGTCTTTGGGTGCCACCCCAGCCTGGAATGATGCCGAGCTGCGTCTCAGGAAGTCCTAAGTTTGTTTTTGGATGGTCTGAAACAAGGCGGTAAGTGCAGCTTAGCGCACACTCCAATCCTCCACCCAGGCATGGTCCCTGAATGATTGCGACAGTCGGAAAAGGCAGGGCAGCCAATTTATCAAAAGTGGAATGTCCCTTTTCAATGATCTGCTTTGCCATGTCAGGCTTTTCAAAGACGGGCTCAAAGCTGTGCAGGTCGGCGCCGGCAATAAATACCTGCTCTTTTCCACTCGATAATTTTAAGAGTTTGATCGAGCTGTTTTGCGCCGCTTTGTCTAAAATTTGATCGAGTTCGGCTAAAATCTCAGGAGTAAATTTGTTTACCTTTTCGTTTGGAAGGTCGAATTTGAGTTCCGCAACCCCTTCGGGTGAAACTGTAAGGGTAAAAGCTTGACTCATATGTCTACCTCCAGTAGGGCTGCTTGTCCTTGCCCGCCGCCAATACACAAGGAAGCAATGCCTAAGTGTTTCTTTCTTCTCTTCATTTCTAGTAATAGAGTCAGGATTAATCTAGCTCCTGAAGACCCTAAAGGATGCCCCAAGGCAATGGCCCCGCCATTTACGTTCAATAGGTCGGGGTTTAAGATGCCGACGGCCTCTTGCTGTCCCAGGTGGGTTTGGGCAAATTCTTTACTATTTAGAGCTTTCAGATTGGCTAGCACTTGAGCAGCAAACGCTTCATTGATTTCAAACAGCTCGATATCTTTAATCGAGTGCTTAGTCTCTCTTAGTAGCTTTGCGATCGCATAAGTCGGGCCAAGTCCCATACGTGCGGGATCTAAACCGGCTTCCGCATAAGCTGTCAGATAACCGAGAGGTTTAAGTCCCAATTCTTTGGCTTTCTCTTCGCTCATCACTAAAAGAGCACAAGCGCCATCGGTTATTGGGCTAGAGTTCCCCGCAGTGACACTACCTGTCAATTTATCAAAAACGGGTTTTAGGCTGGCTAAAGCTTCCAAGGTTTGTCCAGCGCGAGGTCCATCGTCTTTAGTTTGGTAAGATTTGCACTCAGGAGGAAGCAAAATAGGCGCAATCTCTTCCAGAAATCGTCCATTTTCTTCCGCTTTTGCTGCGTTGAGTTGGCTCTTCAATGCAAATTGATCCTGCTCTTCTCTAGTGATTTTAAACTCTCTGGAAAGGATCTCTGCAGTCTGTCCCATGCTTAATCCACACAATGGGTCCGCAATTTCAGGAATTTGTGGATAGAGCAAAGAGGGGCGGAACTTGAGGATGGCGCGCAGTTTTTCTGTGAATGAACGCGCTTTGCTCAAACCCATGAGGAAGTCTTTCATCTTGTTTGGGAAAAGAATGGGGAAATTACTCATCGATTCGACGCCGCCCGCAATGATGATGTCAGCCTGACCAAGCCAGATTTTATTTGAAGCAGAGGCCACAGCCTCCATCCCGGAAGAGCAGTTGCGATTTACGGTGTATGCAGGGATCGTCACAGGCAGTCCCGCTTTGACTGCGATGACCCGGGCAATGTTTGTCGCATGGCTCGGCTGAAGCACATTGCCCAGAATGACTTCGTCAATTGAAGAAGCTTTGACAGGTGCCCTCGCCATGAGTTCTTTTAAAGCAAAAGCTCCGAGGTCATCGGCTTGCCAGTCTTTTAATAGACCATTTCCTTTGCAAAAGGGAGTACGAATCCCCGTAACGATAGCTATCCGTTTATTCATGGGCGGTCCTCGCTGTAAATTGAGTCAACCAAGTCTTGATAATGATTCATGACACTTTCTTTTTTGACTTTCATCGAAGGAGTAAGCTCTCCTTTTTCAATTTGAAGAGGTTGAGTGATGAAACGATAGTCCTGGATTTGTTCCCAACGGTTTAAACGGGAGTTGATTTTCTCGAGCAGCGTTTGCATTTCATTGCGGATATACGTGCCTCTGAGAAACTCTTCATCAGACAAATGAGTCATCTGGGCTGTTTCTTTCATTTTTTGGAGAACTTCGAAGTCAGGAACGAGCAAGCAAGCCGTGAATTTCTTATTGTCTCCGATCACAAGAGCGGTATCAATAAAGGAGGCCTTGCTAAGCGCTTGTTCGATAGGAACAGGGGCGATCATCTCCCCTGTAGAGGTCTTTAACAGCTCTTTGAACCGTCCCAGGATCTTTACATACCCATCTTCCCCGATGGAACCCTTGTCGCCCGTTTTAAGCCATCCTTCCGAATCAAACGTTTCCCGGGTCATCTGTTCGTTTTTGTAATATTCGGACATCATCATCTCGCCTTTGACAAGCAACTCGCCTTCAGGAGATGTTTTAACGCGCATGCCGGGAATGGCACATCCCACCGTACCTATCACGATCTTTTCAATGCGGTTGACTGTGATCGGACATGATTCAGTGAGGCCCCAACCTTCAAAGAAAGGAAAACCTACATTCAAATAGAAGCGATAAAGATGAGGGTTTAATGCAGCACCGCCGGAAAAGACAATCCGCAGCCTACCTCCAAGAGCCTCTCTTAGTTTTTTATACACGAGCTTTTCATAAACTGGCTTAAAGAGTTTTTGAGTAAAGGAAGGATGATCCTCGTTAGCTGCGCGAAAAGCCGCCATGCCGATCCACTTTTTGATCCCAGATCCGCTTTCGACCTTTTCCGTCATCTTTGTATACATTTTTTCAAGTAGACGTGGCACAACCACCATGACAGAAGGTTTGACCTCTTGGCAGATAGAGGCAATTTTTTTGATGTCGTTGAAGTAGTAGATGCTGATGCCCCAGGACAGCATAATGAAATTCAACACTCGAGCAAAAACGTGAGCTAGAGGTAAAAAGCTTAGGAAAGAGTCGTTGTTACTATCCCAGTTAAAAATCGGACAGTTAAGCAAGCTGAAAATGGAGTGGTGAGTATGGACAGCGCCTTTAGGCACACCAGTGGAACCGCTTGTATAAATGATCGTGGCGACATCGCTGCTTTTGACCTTCTTAATGTGCTCGGCAAAAAATTGCGGATTTTTCTCATT
>JBKEAL010000283.1:0-3895 GCA_047972195.1 Parachlamydiaceae bacterium | reverse complement strand
GAACGATCGAAAATTCGTTCGTATAAAGTTATACGTGCAAATTTTCGATCGTTCAACCCCGGGGCTTTGACGCAGCCTAAATTTCCCATTTTGAACTAAGAGGAGTATATATCAGAAAATTAGAAGATCAGCTAAAAAAGAGTTTATGCATTTTTTTCTCCTCTTATTGCTTCCATTTATTGTTGGGTGTTATCCGACGAGAGCCACCCTGGAGACAGAAAGAGCGTACCAAGGTCCTGATGATTTAGAGTGGTTGGAAGAATGTCCGCCTGATTTAAGTCATCCTTTGACTCTGGATGAGATGATCGGGATTGGTGTTGCCAGAAACCTAGATCTTTATCTAAAAGCAGAAGAAATTGCTATTCAAGAAGATAGAGCATCGCAAGTACGCTGGCAGCTGCTTCCTGATCTCGAGTACAATTTCCTCGATCAGCGCCGCAGCCAAAATACCGCCTCCTTTTCCCGCTTTTTGAATCCTGATTTTAACATTGGGCCTCCAGTTTATCAGATTGGATCGCCAAGACATCAACAGACCTGGAGTCTCGCTCTTGCCTGGAATGCCCTTGACTTTGGCGTCACTTATTTTCGGGCGCGGCAGCAGCAAAACAGAGCGACACAAGAAGATTACGAGTACGAGCGCATCCGCAATAACATGATCTTAAGAATTGTGAGCAGCTACTGGCGAGCTGTTTTTGCAAAAATGGCTATTCAACGCATGCACGAATTGCTCCCTGACATGCTGGATCAGACAGATAAGCTGAACAGTGAGCTGGAAAACAAGGTTTACTTAAGCAAATCTCAGGCGCTTTCCAAACTCGTTTATTTCTATCAGAGAGAGATTCAGGTGCGCGGTTATAACGACCGCAACGACTCATCCGACCCCACACAGGGGTACGAAAAAGAGTTTGAGAGCAGCTTGCTAGATCTCGCAACGCAGATGCAGCTCCCACCGGGGATTGATTTTGACATAGCGCTCCCAGATGATCCCATGGAGATCGAATCGGATCTTCCGGATTTGGGAGATCTTTTTGATCTGGCGCTTCAATACCGTCCGGAGCTGTTTCAGCGCGATTTGGATGTGAAAATTACGAAAGACGACGTGACAATCGCCATGATCCAGCAGTTCCCTGCATTAAGACTGTTTGATGGTTATAATTACGACAGCAACCCCTTCTTGCTGCACAGAAACTGGTATTTAGCAGGCGTTAACGTCGCGTGGAATTTACTGGATTTCCCCTCTAATATCATGGGGCACGTGGTAGCTACCGAAACTGTAGAACGCGCCAGAAGAAACCGCCTTTTGATCTCACAAGGCGTTCTTTCACAGGTTTCTCTCGCACTCATCCAGTTTGATCAGAACAAAGAGCAGTTTATCATTGCTCTCAAAGTGTATAAAGCGAACAAAGCGATTGCAGAGTTAGCGGAAAGCGAAAGCAAAGTCGGAAAAAAGAGCAAACTCGAAGCGCTTCAATCCAAAATCGATACCGCGCTTGCTTTGAACAACCTGCAAAAAATTTACGCTGAGCTGCAAAGCAATTTGGAACAGCTTAACAATTCTATCGGTCTTCCGAGGTACTTTAAAACCTTTGAATCAAGAGGCTCCCCATGATCTCCAGAGTAGTCTTCTTTTTGCTCCTTTTTTCTCAAATCCACGCGGAAGAGATTAAAAGCTACTATTTCAACGTAGTGCTCGAAGCCAGATACCAAACGACGATTTACGCTCAAGTTACAACGCCCGTGCTTAATGTGAACAAGCAGTTGGGCGATCCGTTTGAAGAAGGAGAAGTGCTTTTAGAGTTGGATGACCGCGTCTATGAAGGGAATTTCAAGAAGTCAGAAGCACTAGTCACCAAGTTTACAACTGAGTTGGAAGCGAAAAAGCAGCTCTTTGCAGATGATGCGCTTTCGAAATTTGAATTAGATGACGGTGTGAGCCAGCTTGCAGGTGCGGAAGCTGATAAAATCATTGCTCACAAGATGTTGTTAGATACAAAGATCATTGCTCCTTACGCCGGCAGAGTTGTGAAAGTCAATGTCAAACAGTTTGAGCTGGCGCAGCAGGGGAAAGAACTGGTCACGCTCGTTGACGATGCGTATTTATATGCCAAATTTTTAGTGCCTTCTTCTCTTTTACGCTGTTTAAAAGTGGGAGCGCCTCTTGAACTTTACATCAAAGAGGCAGGTAAAAAAGTTTCTTCCACCATTGCCAGGATAGCTCCTGTCATCGACCCATCCAGCCAAACGATAGTAGTGGAAGCGGGTATTGAGAACGCAGACCATCAACTCTTGGCAGGTATGACGGGAAGAGTTGTTCTAAAAGATTGTGCGGAGGTATCTCCTTAATGACCTTCTCTGCTGATCAAAACAAACAGCTGGTGCAACTCCTCCTTCTGGTCAACCGCCTCCAGCTCAAAGCATTTAATGCGGAATCGGCTGAGAAATTGGCCTTCATCATGGTGAATGATACGCACCAGGTGTTTAAATTTGACCGCGCCTATCTTTATTCGATCGATCAGGACAAGATCGACATGAAGGCGATCAGCGGCATGCATACAGTCAATAGAGAAACCGAATTTTACCAAAAATCGATCAAATTGCTCGCGCATATGACGCATAAAGATCGCCCTCAAATCATTACGGCAGATTCTTTTACGGACGCGGGCAGCCTTTGGCAAGAAGTGTGCGGCGATAAAAAATGCCACATGTATTGGCTTCCTATCGAGACAAATAACCAGCTTCGGCTAGGGCTTTGGATCGAAACCGACATTACAGATCAAGAGCAACCAAATAACGCTCAAGAGCAGCTAGCATTTCTCTACAAAACGCTCGTTCCGGGATTTGCTACGGCTTGGGCCAAGTTTGATAAAAACGTTCTGGTCAAAACCCTTGCAAGAAACCGCAAGTTCAAATTTTATGCCCTTCTGACCGCTTTAATTGTTCTCTTTGGAGTAAGAGTGCCTTTGCGCATTGCAGCGCCTTGTGAGGTGATCGCAGAAAAGCCTTATGTGATCACTGCTCCTTTGGAAGGCATCATCGACAACGTCTCTGTAAAACCCGGTCAAGGTGTTAAGATTGGGGACTTGCTGTTTGAATACGACCGAAAGGTGCCTGACCAAGAGTTCAAAACAGCTGCCAAACAGATGGAAGTTTCTCGTGAAGAGCTTAACCGCGCGATGACCCTTGGGTTATCTGACCCTAAATCACTCTCTGAAGTACAAGTGCTCAAACTGCGCGCTCAGAAAGATGAGATTGCTTACGATCTTGCTAAAGAGCAGCAGGCTCAACTCGATATGGAAGCGCCCATTCCCGGCATTATCGTTATGGATGATCCTGATGATTGGCGCGGACGGCCTGTAAAAATTGGGGAAAAGGTGCTTTCCATCAGCGATCCATCCAAAACAAAGATCAGACTATGGATCCCGGAAAGCGATAATGTGAAAATTAATCCGGAGATACCCTTACAGATCACTTTAAATGTCACACCTGACATCAGCTACACTGCCATGCTAAGTTACATCGCCTTCGAAAGCCAAATCGGTGAAGGCGAGGTTCCGGCGTTTATGGGCGAAGCGCATTGGGAGACACCTCCTGACGTGAAATTGGGCTTGCGGGGAACCGCCATCTTGTATGGGGATAATGTCTCCCTCTTCTATTTCATCGTCCGCAAACCATGGTCCACCTTCAGAAGATTTACCGGAATTTAGGATTTTGTTCCTTCGGCCAGCAAATCGAGGTATTGCCAGTAACTATAACGGCGATCTCGTTTCTTCCCGGTAATCTCCTTCAAAATATTTATCTCAACAAAATGATCAATTAGGTTCTGGGCAGAAGGAAATGATACATGTAAATGTTTGACGATGTCCTGAGCAGAGATGTGAGGTTTTGTCAATAAATA
>JBKEAL010000259.1:0-14032 GCA_047972195.1 Parachlamydiaceae bacterium | reverse complement strand
TTGGAAGAGACGCCTGCAACTTATTTTCCTAGAGCTGAAGGCACGCCTGCCATTTCCGACAAAACATGCCGTATCGAGCGTCTGATTAATGCGTACCGCACTTATGGCCACCTTGCGGTTGCCATGAATCCATTGGAACAAAAGACACCGGCTTTTCCCGAAGAGCTTTCTCTTGCCGCAAACGGACTAGATGAAAAAGACCAGGCATCTCTCTATCCTACGTTAGGACTCTTGGAAGAGAAAGAAGCTCCGCTTTTGGCCATTGTAGGGAAGCTTAAGGAGGTGTACTGTTCGCGTATCGGCTTCGAATTTAAAGGTTTTACAGATCTCAAAGTGGAAAAATATTTGGAATCTGTCATCGAAAAGAAGAAAATCCAGTTTTCGTTAGAAGACAAACTGTCGATCTTAGAGAAGCTTGCTAAAAGCGAACTGCTTGAAACATTTCTCCATACGAAATTCCCGGGGCAGAAACGCTTTTCCCTAGAAGGGGCTGAAACTTTGATCCCAATGCTTTCTGAATTGATTGAGGTGGGGGCTCAGCAGGGGAGTGAAACGTTTGTGCTGGGCATGGCGCATCGAGGTAGATTAAATGTGCTCGCAAATATCCTGAACAAGTCTTATGTCGACATCTTTAGCGAATTTGACGAAGGGTATTTTCCCGACTCCTTCGAAGGCACTGGCGATGTGAAGTACCATAAGGGTTTTTTAACAGACAAAACAACCGTCAAAGGTCGTCCTGTTTCCATCACGCTGATGCCAAATCCTAGCCATTTAGAGTCTGTCGACCCTGTTGTACAGGGCTATGTCAAAGGGATTCAAGTAAAGCTTCAGGACCGCACAAAAGATAAAGCGATTTCCATCCTTGTGCACGGTGATGCGGCTATCTCTGGCCAAGGTGTAGTCTACGAAACAGAGCAGATGTATAAACTGAAAGGCTACAGCACAGGAGGCACGCTCCATCTGGTCGTTAACAACCAGATCGGATTTACAACCAATCCTGAAGATTCCCGGTCCACAAGATACTGCACAGACATCGCCAAGACATTTGGGGCTCCCGTCATGCATGTCAATGGTGAAGACCCGGAGGCGTGCGTATATGCCTCAATTCTAGCGCAGGAAATTCGGCACCGTTTCCACATCGATGTGTTTATCGAACTGAACTGTTACAGAAAATATGGTCACAATGAGTCCGACGAACCTTTTTATACTCAGCCTCTCTTGTATAAAGTGATCCGCGGCAAAAAATCGGTGCGCGTGATCTATGGCGAACAGCTGATTCAGGAAGGTGCCTTAGAAAAATTCGCAGCCGAGTCGATTGAAGAGGAATTTAAAAAATCGCTGAACTTCGCTTTAAAGAATGCTGAGACGGGAAAAAAGAGTGCAGAAACAAACTCCACCGAAAGCGAAAAAGAACCCAGGATTGATACCAATGTGCCTCTTGCTGAATTGCAAAAACTTGCTCAAGCATTTTGTTCTGTCCCGGACAAGTTCCATCTTCACCCCAAGCTGAAACAGCTATTCCATGAACGGCTCAATATGACAACCGACAAAGAAGCGATGCAGACAATCGACTGGGGCATGGGCGAGTTTCTTGCGTTAGGCACTCTAGCGAGTCAAAATGTGCCGATTCGTCTAGCTGGTCAAGATTCTCTTCGCGGCACCTTCAGTCATCGCCAGGCTGTATGGTTTGATCAGGAAAATGGAGAAGCCTATTCACCCTTGCAATCGCTTGCTGCAAACCCTGAGACAGTGCAACTCATCAATACGCCTTTATCGGAGTATGCAGCTTTAGCTTTCGAATATGGATATAGCTTAGGCTATCCTGAAAGCCTGGTTCTATGGGAAGCGCAATTTGGCGATTTTGCTAACGGCGCTCAAGTCGTGATAGACCAATATATCTCTTCGGCGGAACAAAAATGGGCGCAAAGGTCATCTATTACGATGCTTCTTCCTCATGGCTACGAAGGGCAAGGCCCCGAACACTCATCAGGTCGTATGGAACGGTTTTTATCGCTTGCAGGGCACGATAACATGAGAATCGTCAACCCTTCAACGCCCGCTCAATTGTTCCATTTACTACGGCATCAGGCGCTGGATCCGATCCAAAAACCGTTGATCGTATTCACTCCAAAAGCTTTGCTCCGCTTGCCGGAATGCGTAAGTACGATTGAGCAGTTCAGCAAAGGGGGCTTTCAGGAGATCATTGAGGATGCTGACGTCAACGCAACCCATCTGGTCTTTTGCTCCGGAAAAGTGTACTACGACTTAAAAAGAGCTCAGTTGAAATCGGGAACAAACCAAACAGCATACGTGCGAGTAGAGTCACTTTATCCTTTCCCTAAAGAAGCGCTGAAAGCAAGCATTGCGCGTTATAAGAGCGCCACGCGATTTTCCTGGGTTCAGGAAGAGCCGAAAAATATGGGTGCTTACACTTATATCCAGCCTCAGCTTTCAGCTTTGCTGCCAAAAAGTGGCAAACTAGAATATATCGGCCGCGAAGCCTCTGCGGCGCCTGCCGCAGGCTCCTATGTTCTCCATAAAAAGGAGCTTGCAGAGATATTGTCGCAAGTGCAGGAAGGCAAGAAAAAAGAATCATTAGAAATCCCCAACATGCATAGGGCTTAAACCATGAAACAGCCAATCGTTGTACCAAGAATGGGAGAGTCGATCAGCCAGGCAAAGATAGCGTCGATCTTTATCAAGAACGGCGGACAGGTCAAGGCGGATGAAGAGATTCTTGAGCTGGAAACAGATAAAGTGAATCAAGTGATCTATGCTCCGGCAGACGGAGTTGTCCAATGGAGTGTTGCAGAAGGCGATACGATTGCTGTTGGGCAAGAGATTGGTTTTGTGGATTCAGATGGCAAAATTGAAGCCAAATCAAAACCAGAAACTAAGGCTCCCGTGGCACCGCCATCGCCATCGCCGCCAACAATAACAAGAAAAGGGAAAGAGTCTTTCCTAAAAGAATTGGAAGTTAAAGCCCCCACCCCTAAACCAGCACCTAAGCCCCTACCTGCCGTCCAACGCGAAGTTGTCATGGGCGATCGAGAGACCAGGCGTCCACTTTCTAAAATCCGCAAGGTGATCGCTGAGCGACTTGTACAAGCTCAGCACCAAGCGGCGATGCTCACCACGTTTAATGAAGTCGATTTGACCCAAGTGATGGTCTTAAGAGAGCGCTACAAAGAACTTTTCTTAAAAGAGTACGATGTGAAACTTGGATTTATGCCCTTTTTCATTAAGGCGGCCGTTTCCGCTTTAAGAGAATTTCCGATAGTTAACGCGTACATTGATGGCGAAGAAATTGTCTACAGGAACTATTTTGACTTAAGTGTGGCGATCAGTTCTGAGAAGGGCTTACTAGTTCCTGTGATTCGCAATTGCGATCATTTGAGTTTTGCTGAAATTGAAAAATCGATCGATACCTATGCAAAACAGGCCAACAGCGGTACGATCCGGATTGAGGATTTGACTGGCGGTGGTTTTACAATAACGAATGGCGGAGTTTTCGGCTCGCTCTTTTCGACACCCATTTTAAATCCACCGCAGACGGCGATCTTAGGCATGCATAAAATAGTCAAACGCCCTGTTGCGATCAACGATCAAGTGGTGATCCGACCGATGATGTACTTGGCGCTAACTTATGACCATCGCGTTCTGGATGGCAAGGAAGCGGTTTCTTTTCTCGTGCATATCAAGCAGTGCCTGGAAGATCCCGCACGACTTCTGATGGAGGTGTAGGTGGATTACGATCTCATCGTCATCGGAGCAGGTCCTGCAGGCTATTTAGCGGCTTTAAACGGGAGTAAATTAGGATTTAAGACCGCTTGCATCGACAAAGTTAAGGAACCGGGTGGAACCTGCTTGAACATTGGTTGTATCCCTTCCAAAGCGCTTTTGGAAGTTACAGAAGCGTATGCGCATATCAAAACTGAAGGCAAAGAGCTGGGGATAGAGGAAGGAAAACTTTCCGTATCCTTTTCAGGCATGATGGGCCATAAAGAGAGAGTTGTAAAAACATTAAATAACTCTATCAGCTCCCAATTTGCTTCAATGAAGGTAGACTACATTGTCGGCACGGCAACAGTTACCGCTCCAAACGAAGTAAAGGTGGGCGATAAAAAGTTTTCCACTAAATACATTCTGCTTGCCACAGGTTCAGAGCCAATCGCTTTGCCTTTTCTGCCCTTTGATGAGAAAAAAGTACTTTCTTCCGCAGGAGCGCTAGCTTTAACCAAACTTCCCAAGAAGCTTGTCGTTGTTGGCGCAGGTGCGATCGGCTTGGAGCTAGGCTCTGTGTACGCGCGCTTAGGAACAGAAGTCGAGTTTGTAGAGATGCTGGATCAGATCGGTGGCAATTTGGACAAGATGATCCAGCGCCACTACCTCAAAGCACTTGAAGCGCAAGGCATGAAGTTCCATTTAGGCGCAAAAGTCTCCTCCGCTAAAGTCTCCGACCAAGTGGTTTTAAATACGACTGCAGGGGATCTAAAAGCCGACTGCGTCCTTGTATCCGTCGGCAGACGTCCCTATTCGCAAGAGTTGGGCCTCGATAAACTTGGCGTTGCCAAGACAGAGAAGGGATTTGTCGCCGTAAATGACAGCTACCAAACGTCAGTGCCCTCCATTTACGCAGTTGGCGACCTGATCGAAGGGCCCATGCTAGCCCATCGTGCTTCTGAAGAGGGGGTAACTTGCGTAGAAATGCTGAAAGGCGCTGGCCATCCTATCGACTACCTATTGATCCCTAACATCATCTACACCTACCCAGAGATCGCATCTGTTGGATTTACAGAAGAGGAAGCGCGTGCCACCGGTCGAACAATCGGAATTGGCACCTCGATGTTAAAAAGCAACGGCCGTGCCCTCGCAGCAGGCAAGGCTCAAGGTATCGTCAAGGTTATAGGAGATAAAGAGAGCGGTAGGCTTCTCGGTTTGCACCTGTTCATGCCCCATGCATCAGAACTGATCAGTCTTGGAGTGGAGTCATTAAGAGCGAGAGCCAAGGTAGCAGATCTGGCAGGGATGCCTTTTGGGCACCCTACCTTAAGCGAAGCCATCAAAGAGGCCTGTTTAGCCCTTAACCAATAAGGGGGCTATAATTTCGAGTGAATTGTTCTATCTCTCTTGCAAGATCTGTAGATTCATAACTACTTAATTCAAGGCATTTTTCTGTAAGCTGTTCTAGAAATTTCTTTACATCTATTTGATTACTTACACTTAAAGTAGCTTGATAAGCTTTTCTAAAAGCGTCTACAGTTTTCAATTTCGTATAGGCGACTGAAACATCACTTATTGCATAGATGCGATCGAGGTACACTTCAATTGATTTAGCAATTTCGTAGGCTTTATCGATATTCTCTTCAGAAGGGTTATTCCCTCTTATTAAAAGATCAACTTCTTCTTTTTTTAAGAAAGGTGCTATAAATCTATTCATAGAACCACTATAAGTATATGAAAAGCCTGGACCTGAATTCCAACCACTTGGAAACATAGATAATCTCCAAAAAAATAATTATTCTTTGTGCCTTTGTGACTTTGTGTTTCAATTATTTTAAAAAGATAAATAAACACAAAGTCACAAAGACGCAAAGGAGTAGGATTTAAAAGATCTGGCAGGGATGCCTTTTGGGCACCCCACCTTAAGCGAAGCCATTAAAGAGGCCTGTACTGCTTATTTGTAGCCGTGGGAAGTTCCGCAGCCGCAAGAAGAGCGTACATTTGGATTGATCACCTTAAAGCCTGAATCGCGGATGCCATTCACGTAGTCGATCTGAGCGCCGAGCAGGTGTCTTGCTTGCATCTTGTGGACGTGGATTTCCACGCCATTGGATACAAACACTTCATCATCAGGGGTTGCTGCATCTGAAAAGTCGAGGATGTATTCAAAACCGCTGCAACCGGCCATCTCTTCGCCGAAGCGGAGGGCTGTGTTAGGTTTGCCTTCTGCCGCTGCGAATTCGCGGAATTTTTTAGCCGCTTCTGGAGTTACAGTGATGGTTGTCAGGTCGATTTTCTCTTGTAAAAGAGCGTTGAGCTTAGAAACAAGCTGTTCGATCTCGTTGGCAGTTTTGCCATGTCCCAGCATTCCGGATTCCAACGTTTCCCATGTGGCAGCGTTGCAACCGATGCAGTGCAGACCGGCATTGGTGATCTCCTGGGACAGGCGTTGAGCTTTGTCCGGAAACATACCGAGAATGTTTGAAATTGTCATTTGAGCGTTGATTTGTGCTTGTGACATCTGCTTCTCCTTTAGAATGATATGCGGACGCAACCGCCGCGGATTTTGCACTGGCAGGCAAGACGTTCATCCGTCGTTCCCGCTCCTAAAAAGTCTTCTTCTTCCTGAGTCGGCTCTGAAAGATTTTCTTTGCCTTCTTTAACTTCAATGACGCATGTCCCGCATACACCTTCTGTGCATGCAAAAGGAACGCCTGCTTCTTCGCACGCTTCTGCGATAGGAGCGCCATCTTCGAGGTTGATCTCCTCGTTATTGTGATCGAAAATTAACTTTGCCATAGATACACCACGATTAAATTACACAAATAATACCAAATCTCATTTTAGAAGTAAAGGGATTTTAAACTGGACTTGAGGTGACGAATAGAATTTTTTTATTGGTTATGTTATCAAAGGAAAATGCAATTAAATTTATTTATTTTTACCTGTTTTTTGATGATTTCAGGTGGTTTTTCAGCAGAGGAATGCCCTATGTTGACTGGTGTTGTGGTTTTACCGGATTCCAAAGAGTACGATCAAGCTCGCTTAGTCTCCAATTACTACACCTCTAAAAACAGTCGCCCAGATGCAATTGTCTATTGCAAAAGCACAGCAGATGTACAAAACGCCGTCAAATGGGCTCTTTGCAAGAAGTTGCCAATTCGCATTCGAAGCGGAGGTCATAATCACGAAGGATTTTCCTCAGGAAAAGGTCTCGTAATCGATGTTAGCCGCATGAAAAATGTCGAGGTTGATTCCAAGACCCATATTGCTACCATTCAACCAGGTATTACCGGAGGAGAGCTGTACAAACATCTCTACGAAAAAGGGTTGACTCAAGTAGGCGGCACATGTGGAGATGTGGGTATCTCCGGGTTAGTGCTAACGGGCGGCATGGGGCCTTTAATGCGCCATCATGGGTTGACGTGCGACACATTGCTTTCACTGGAGATGGTCAATGCAAAAGGGGAAGTGATCACTGTCACAAAAGATAATGAATACAAAGACCTCTTTTGGGCCTGTCAGGGTGGCGGCGGCGGAAATTTTGGCGTAGTCACTTCGATCAAACTGCAAACCTACCCTGCTAACAAGGTCACCTGGTTTAACATTGGGTGGGATTGGGGCCAACCTTTTGAAGAAGTGGTCACCAAATGGCAAGAGCTGTTTAACAATGACGATAAGAAATGGTTTTCCCATATCGATATCTGGGCTAAGCCCTTTCCTGACAAAAAATTGATGAAGCAGCCATTGAAAGTTCTTGGCGTATACTATGGGACTCCTGAACAAGCTAAAAAAGACTTAGAGCCATTTCTAAAAATTGGCCAACCGAGAGACCAAACCATTGAATCCGTTGAATGGGTGCAGGCGATCAGAAATTTTGAAGATGCCACTGCAGTATATCTCACAGATAAGCCCGAATATAAATCCTCCGGTGCTTATGCGATGAAGCCTCTTCCGCAAGAAGCATTGAAGATCGTCCTAGACACCTTAGAAAAAACAGACACTCCGCTATTGAATGTCCTCCTGTTCTCTATGGGAGGTGCAAGCGCTGAAGTAAAACCAACAGAAACAGCGTATTATTACCGCAAAGCGCCTTTCTTTGTCGTCTATTCCACGCAATGGTTAAAACCTGAAGAGGACAAAGTCAAGATCGCTGAGCTCGATACCTTACGCACCAAACTTCTGCCTTATACAGAAGGCGATTACATTGGTAATCCGGATCGTAGCTTAAGTAACTACCTCAAAGTCTATTTTGGAGATAACGTGGAAAGATTGCGCTGCATTAAACGCAAATATGATCCACACAGTGTTTTTCAATTTGAGCAGGGAGTTACACCTGCACTAAACGATAAGGAGTCGTGTCATGAAAACTAAATTTTATGCATTATCAGCATTATTAGGGGCGATTGCTTTAGTCAATCCATCCTTTGCTGTTGAAGACAATGCCACAGTAGAAATCAAGGCGGATGGTACAAAAATTGTTAAGAAGGGAGATGGCACGACTGTGGAAATCAGGCCGGATGGTTCCAAATATATCCATGAAGCCAATGGCTCGACCATTATCATTAATGCCGACGGATCTAAGTCTATAAAGACAGCGGACGGAGCAATTATTCAAGTGCCTGCAAAGGGGAACTAATGAGCCTGGTTAAAGAATTTAAAGAGTTTGCCTTAAAGGGCAACATGGTCGATCTAGCCATTGGCGTGATCATAGGTACTGCTTTTGGGAAGATCGTGAGTTCTCTCGTCTCCGATGTCCTGATGCCGACGCTCGGATTATTCATTGGTGGAGTGGATTTTGGAGAGCTTTCTTTCAAAGTGGGCATACCCGGAAGCGCTTCCCCGCCAGTTGAGATCAAATACGGCCTTTTTATCAATGCCATCATCGATTTCCTCATTATTGCTGTTGTGATCTTCCTGGTGATTAAAGCGATGAACCGCTTAAGACCCGCATCTCAAGCTGCCGCTCCCACCACAAAATGCTGCCCTGAATGCCTCATGGAAGTGCCTCTTAAGGCAAAAAAATGCGGGCATTGCTGCTCGCAACTGCCAGCTGTCTAGGTGATAAAAGGCAGATAATTATCTCGATCAATGCCCTCAAAGTTTGAATTGGGGTAATTATCTTGCCAAAGTTTAGGGGGCTTAATTATTTTTTTGGCCCATTTAAACTCATATCCAAAAAGTTTTCCTTCTCGCTCTTCTACCCAGTCGATTTCCTTCTGATCGTAGGTTCGCCAAAAGTAGTTGTTGCTTAGAAGAGGAAGATAACATTGCTTCTTCAAACGCTCCAAAACGAGATAGTTCTCAAAGAGTTCACCCACGTCATTTCTTAACGAAAGCGGGTTATAATTTTGAATGATCGCGTTGCGTATTCCCACGTCGTAGAAATAGTAACGGGAAGTTTTGGTGACTTCGCTTCTTAAATTTCTGCTAAAACCACGTACATTGATGAGAACGAATACCTGTTCCAGCAAATCCAGGTATCTTTCAATGGTTAAGCGGTTTAGACCTAGCTGAGTGGCAAGTTCGGCGATGGATACCTCTTTTCCAATCTGAAAAGCGAGTAACGTCAATAGATCGTGTAGTTTTTTCGACTTTTGCACCAAATCAAAGCGTAAAATGTCTTTATAGAGGTAAGAACTAACGATTTCTCTTAGATAGCTTTGCCTATCTTCTAGTGACACATTTGTGATTACTTCTGGATAAGAGCCGTATATAAGCCGTTCTTCGAGATGGGCTTTTACTTGTACTGAAGTTTCAACAGCATTTAATTCCATCTGAGACAACGGATAAAGCTGTAATACCTTTTTGCGTCCCGTTAATGGTTCACCTACGTGTTTAGCAAGGTCAAATGTAGATGATCCGGTAGCTACAACTTCCAGATGCGGCATGTGGTCGACAATCAGTTTTAGATTGTTTCCAATGTTCTCGATTTCTTGCGCTTCATCAATTACGAGAAGCGTTTTGGTGCCTATGAAGCTCTTTAATTTATCGATGGAATTACTTGAGAGAAATTCATGCACATAGAGATCGTCCCCAGTGACAAATAGGTAATTATCTCTCTCTTCGAGAAATTTACGGATCAATGTCGTTTTGCCCACCCGCCTTGGTCCGAAAATGACTATGACTTTCCCAGGCTGGATGATCTTTTTTAGACGATCTAGTTGAAGCTGATGAATATACATAAATTCATTATACCAGACTGTCGGAATTTAGGCAAATTCGTTCAGTTACTCGCCTATGGATTGAGGGTCGGGCACAAGCTCGACCTCGTGAGGCCGCATGGTTGGCATATTCCTGACTGCCCAGAGGTGAAATAGGACGGCGGGGATGAGGGCAAGGAATGAAATGCGGATGGAGTGGGCCAGGCTCACTTCGAGCTTTTCCAGCACAAATTCGGAGAGCTTGCTCCTTTCGGTCGGATCGAGCATGAGTTCAGGGTGCTGGAAGGCGGCTGAGGCTTCGCTGTTCCACAATTCGCCGGCATCTGAAGAGACTCCTTCGCGGAAAAAGTAAAGCTGGAGTGCTCCGATCACGGCAATGGCTATCATGCCACCGACCGAACGGAAGAAACCAAATAAGCTTGTATGGGTGCCAAGTTTTGACCTTGGAGAGAAGATCTGCGCTGCAACGATCGAACCGTTGGATGACATCCCGATCCCTGTTCCGAAGAGGAAATTTGCGAAAAGAACGTTGCCTAAAGTGCTAGCTTGGTTGAGCAGGATCATCTGTCCAAGCCCGAGGATGATGAAGAGCGAGCTGAAGGTTAGGCAATTTCTAAACCCAAGACGGCCTAAAAGCAGCGCAGTCAAGCCCGATCCCAAGCAGGTTCCGACGGCCATACTTGCCACGACAAAACCTACCTGTTTTACTGAGTTTCCTTGAGAACCTTGGACGAAGAGGGGGAGTAGGTTGGAGGTGGAAAAAAGGAACACTCCGCAGCAAAAGCCGATGGCAACAGAGTAGGCGACGATTGGGTGTTCTTTCAAAGTATTTAGCGAAATAAAGCTATTTTTCAGTTGGTTTGAGTGGAGATAGAGCCAGCCGCTGAACAAGACCGCTCCTGTGGCTAGAAATAACTCATAAGTGCGCAGTTCCGCCTTGCTAAAGCCCATCAGCATTGAAAGAACAAAGAGAGCCGCCACGCTGAAGAGTGTAGCGCCTTTATAGTCGAACGGGTTAGCATTCTTCGGCTGCGGCAAATCTTTTAACCAACGCAGTGTGCCGAGCAGCATCAGAATCGTCAACGGCACGTTGATCAAGAAGGCAAAACGCCAAGAGGTGTAAGCAGTAATGAATGCGCTTAAAGTAGGCCCAAGCAAACTTGCTATAGCCCAAACAGAGCTGACTACAGCGCCAATCTTATGGCGCATGGTCGTAGGAAAAGCAATGCCGACGTAGATCATGCACAAATTGATCAATCCGCCCGTTCCAACTCCCTGGATCACACGCGATAAAATCATTTCAGGCATTGTTCTGGAGAGGCCGCAAAAGAGGGATCCAACCATGAAAAAGCCAATGGCAATCAGATACGTTTTATAAAAGCCGTAATGATCGGCCATTTTACCAAAGAGGGGCGTAGTGATCACAAGAGACAAAAGGAAGGCGCTAACCATCCAAGGATAAAGATCAAAGCCCCCGAGCGATGACAGAATGCTTGGAAGGATCGTGGAACCGATTAAGCTTTCCATTGCGGCCATAAAGAGGCCTAAGAAAATGGTCGCAGAAGCAAGGATCTTATTTTGCATGAGTTTTGGAACCTTTAAAGAGGGGGTAATAGGCGTTAAAAATCAAAAACAGACCGAGTAAAATGAATGGAACACTTAGCCATTGTCCGGCTTGAAGGATTTGTTGATCGAAAATCGAGTCTTGAAGCTCTTTTGTATACTCGACCAGAAAGCGGCTTCCGAAAACACAAACAAAGAAAACTCCTGTAAGAAACCCCGCTTTTTGCTTAGCGGACGTGTAGTTGTAAAGCCACAGAACCAGAATGAATGTAATTAGATAGCACACAGCTTCATACAGCTGCGAGGGATGGCGAGGCACAGGGACCAGACCTTCTGAAGGATGTCCAAATAATACGGCCCAAGGAAGTGTAGTGGGCGTTCCTACAATTTCCTGATTGAAGAAGTTGCCAATGCGGATCCACATCGCAGTGAGAGCTGTAGGCACTATCACTCTGTCTAATAGGTTGAGAAAGTTCAATCCCGTCTTTTTAGCAAAGTAGTAACGATGGAAGAGGAATAGGGCTAGCATGACTCCAAGCGTGCCGCCATGGCTTGCTAAACCCCCTTCGCGCGTATTTAAAATCAGCCAAGGATTAGCAAGGTAGCGGTCCAGATCGTAAAATAGCACATGGCCAAGCCGTGCACCAATGATCGTTCCTGCTACGACAAACCAGGTCAACCGATCGACGCATTCGGTCGCCATCGGCTCGCCGTAATCCTTCCGCAGCATGCGGATCAGTAAGAGATATCCTAAATAAAATCCGAGGACAAAACAGATGCCGTAAATGAAGATCGGGAGTTGAAAATAGGGGAGATAGAACGCGATAGGATCGGGATCCCATTGGAAGTAGCCAAGCATGTTTTTCTCCTTTAAAGAGGATCATGTTAACAATTTTCTGTTTTTTGTGAGCGAGGAAGTAAAAAAAAAGCTCTTATCTCTGTTCGAGATAAGAGCTACTGAACATCGGAGTAGAGGGATTCGAACCCCCGACCTACTGCTCCCAAAGCAGCCGCGCTAGCCAAGCTGCGCTATACTCCGGCTTCATGCTTGAGAGTTTATATCAAAAGCACGGAGCAGAAGTCAACAGAAATGTTATGTTCGCGGCTTAACTTGCAAAGAAAGGTCGTAATTCTCTTGATCAGAAAGATTCTCTAATGGAGAGAATCGCAAATCAGTACGAAGAGACCTAGGTTCAGGTAAGTTTTTCTGAGTGGTTGAGAAAGCACCTAATTCTTTTTGAAGCATGCGCATTTTTTTCATGTTTAAGTGGTGATGGACCTTGTCTTCATTTCCATCGTGAAGGTAAGTTAGTGTCGTAAGCATTTGAGTCGTGGGGAGAAAGGGTCTTCGATTTTGGTTGTCGCTTGCGATTTGCTGCGAATAATTGGCGAAGTTTTTGCTAGGGCTGAAGAGTTTGAGCGCACTCTCAAGCCTTTTTTCTAAAGCATTATCCCCATTGTACAGTCTGCCGATAGCATCTTTCGTCAGCGCACCAAATACAGCCTGTGCACCAAAATAGTCTTTTTCTTCTATGCACTTATCTAAAACGTCCATATAGAAACGCACCATATTGAGCGCTTCCGATGTGCTTCTAGGCTTACCAGTAGGGTTTCTTAAGATGGAAGTGATCATCGAAGCCATTTCCCCATTTTGAACAATGGCTAGTTTTTTTAAGTTGGGTGACAATTCTTCTGATTTACTCCATGCTAAACGCATGAACTCCCTTTCATCGATCGATTTGAAAAGGTGAATGTGCTGGTTCTTCATGTCTTGAACTATCTGTGCAGCTAAATTATTGTTTTTACCTTTTTTCGCTGCTTTCTCGATTCCTTTCTCTAATGAAACAAGTTTCGCAGCTTTCGCCGGCTCCCCAGCCCTTTTTGGAAGGCCCTTCTCTAATAAAAGCTGTTCGATTTCACGCCCTGCATCTGTTCCTAATAGAGATCCAAGACTTCTCAGTTCTTCTTCACAAGGGTTTTTTCGGCTTTCTCCTTTACCCACAAAGCACCTGGCGGCGATATGTTTTGCATTTTCAAATAAAACCTTTTTCATCGCCTGCTGTTTGTCCGGATCCGTTTCTTCGTTCACTTGCTGGATCACCTTTTGTAGAGGTATTTTTAGATCTTGCCCTTGTACTGACCAGCCAATGGAATCTCGCACAGTTTGAGTTTCGTCTCCTCGGCCCAATATAAAATCTGTTAATAATAGTTGATCTGAAACAGGACCCATCATCGCGTCAAGATCCAGCTCATCGGAAATTTCTTGCTCCATCATAGCGTCTAAATCTAATACTTCATCAGCGACGCTCTGAACCTTAGGGTTTATGTCGACCTTAGCTGTAAAACCGGAAGTCTTTGGTTCTAAAATAGTTGAAGGATATATTTTACTTAGTTTTGCACTGATTTCATGAGGTAAATGCTGCTTAAATCTTCCAGCTGCCTTACGGATCTCTTTTTTAAAGTAAATGTTCACGGGGTACCCCCGCGAACGTTTAAAAAGAGTGGGCAGCAGATATGAAGGGAGCTGTCCGATTTAGGTAAAATGCCCTGACTGTTTCAGCGATAAAATCCAAAACATTCCT
>JBKEAL010000212.1:0-3571 GCA_047972195.1 Parachlamydiaceae bacterium | reverse complement strand
GTCTAGTTTTGTCGAGATGTGCGTGACTGATCGTCCAGTCGAGGCGCCTTCATTTTAAAATGGACCCTCCTGCCTCCTTTGCTTTATTCGCGCCTTTGCGATGAAAAAATCCAAGCGCATGGATAAAGACAAGGGGGTTTTATTGATTCTGAACTTTGTCGTAGCCTTCGCGGACGGGAGTCCAGCCGGCGCGCTTGGGTTTGGGGGCGTAGAGGCCGCGGATGCGCCACCACATGAGCAGGTAGTGGTAGCCTGTGTAGCAGAGGACGCATTTCATCATGCGGCCAAAGTCGGCCCAGGTTGTGTAGGTTTCGTAGGCGATGAATTCGATGACGAGGGTAATCATGACGAGCAGAATCAGAAAGAGCCAGCTGACGGCGGCAAGTGAGATCACGAGAATGGGTTCGATATGGCCGCTCCAGAGCGCTGCACCGAGGATAAAGAAGCCGGAAATTTCTATTAGGGGGGCGATTTTTTCAAAGACTGTCATGGGGCAGACGAACATTCCAATTGAGCGGTACTTGGGGTTGAACCACATGTGTCGATATTCCCAGATGTTTTGCGTCGTCCCCTTATACCAGCGAAGGCGTTGGTTGCCTAATGTCTTAATCGTTTCAGGAGCCTCCGTCCACGCCACAATGTCCGGCAGGTAAGTGATGCGGTATGGTTTGTTATGATCCATGTAGTACTTGTGCATACGCGTGATGATTTCGGTGTCTTCAATGATGGAGGAGCGGTCATAACCGCCGATTTCGAGTAACGCGCTGAGTTTAAACATCCCGAAGTTGCCCGGTATGACCAGCGTCCCCTTTGTCCAGCTGACCCCAAGGCGTTCCACTAAAAAACCCTTCATAAAGTCGATCACCTGAAAGCCCAGGAGCATCTTTTTGGGGAAATTCACCTTCGTGATGCGGTTATCGCCAATAGTGCATCCATTCACGTTGCCAATAGAGGCGTGGGCTGCCACAGTATCAGGGTGGAGAAGAAATGGACGAATTAGCCGATTCAATGCTTGGTCGTCGACAAGGGTATCCGCATCGGCACAAACGACAATTTCAGAAGTGCATGCGTTGAGACCTGCATTGAGGGCATCGGCCTTGCCTCCATTGACTTTATCAATGACTAGAAGATCTGGATAAGTGCGGCTAGCATAATAGCTTTTGATTTCACTTGTTGAGAATGGACCCGGAGAGGAAGGCGGGACAGGATGCAAGTCAAAGTTGTTGTACAGAAGGTCAAAAGTGTTATCAGTTGAACCATCGTTAATAATAATTACCTTCTTGTAGCGATAAGAAAGGCTTAGCATGTTTCTGACAGTGTGGAGAATGTCCTTTCTTTCGTTATAAGCTGGAACAACGAAGGTAATCAAGGGAAGAGAATTGGATCGCAGAACCCTGTAAATATCTTCTGCAGGTACTTCCTTGAAGCGAAGCAGCACCATGATGCAACCAATCACACTTTGAAATAGCGAGATCAAAGAGAAAACGATGAAGATGGCGCCGTAAATAATAAACGCTTTCCACCCCCAGGGAAGCTCTGAGTAGCCAATCAGGTAAAGCATACTGAAGAAATTGGCAATGTTCTCAAAGAATGACACTTAAAACCTCCACACTAAGTCTATGCCTACATCCCATATGGTGTATTTTTCCGTATCTCGGTAATAGTCGGCGATAAACTTGACCTGAATCTGGTCGTATTTATAAATGAGCGTTCCTGTGACGATGTCAAATTGACGATTATCCCAGACAAAAGGAGGATTTCCAGTCGTAGGATCAATAACAATGATCTGAGGAAAGCGCGTGCGCGTATTTTGCCATCCGTGGCTGTAACTTAAACTCGAATAGAAGTAGTCCGCCCAATGCACTCTCCAGGACTTTTCCAGAGTCGCTTGCAGCTGGTTTAAATATTGAGGCTTATAGGTGTAGTAATCGGGAATGTTTTTTGCAAACGTTTGGTATTTGCTGTAGTAACGGAAGAGAAGGTAGTCCGACCAAACAGGAGGCCTCCATTGCAACCACCCTGCAAGGCGATGCGACGTGTTGTGGACAAAGTCGTTGTACCAAGCAGCATTCGCCTCAAAACCGACCCAGCCTCTTTTGATCACCTTTCTCTCATAGGTTCCAGCAAGAGTGTAATACTCTACAAGCTTTGCCACATTGGTTGAAAAATCTCTCGCAATAAGATCAGAGGTCGTGATGAAGCTTAAGGTCGCCTTATCTATCGGCGTGTGGTAAGTCATGGTAACGGAAGGCTCGACATAGGTCCCGCTCTTCTCTTTAAATGTGCTGCAGCGGTTAGAGGTGTAATTGGATACGCCAGCCCTCACGTCGATAAAGAAGCAAGGATTATAGGTCCAGCGTGCCCCTAAATTAAATCTCCGAACGTCAAAAGAATAGATGTATTGATGCGTCAGCAAGTCCTTCAAAACAAAGTATTGGTTCTCTACGCTATCCCAAACCGTCAGATCGTCGTATATTGGACAGGTCATGAGCGCTTTTCCGCCATACACCTGGTAACGGGCCGACCAGCGATGAACTTGCGAATCCCACTGATCTTCTTCATGGTATGCTCCGGCCAAGCTTAGCGTCGGCAAGGCAAGATTCAATGCGTTGTTGTAACCTCTCGTGACCCACTTAGGGATCGGATCGCAGCCCCACTGGTTATTTTCCTGAACAACTTCGTAAATTGTGCCATACGTATCCAGAGCCGAAAGATTATACATTTCATTTTGCTGCAGGTCAGCCAAGAAAGAAAGAGCGTCGAGATTCGCTGCATCGATATCGAGAGCTGCCAAGTAATACTCTTCTGCAAGGCAATTAGAACCATCCAGCGCTTGAATGCGCCCTAAACCTGCCCAACTCTCTGCGTCCTCCGGATCTTTCTCCAATAAACCGGAGAAGATCTCCTCCGCTTCACAGAAATCCTCTTGCAAGATCTGCGTAAATGCAATGGCTCTCCACAAGTATGGCGCCTCAGGATCTAACCTCAACCCCTCATAAAACACCTCGATGCCGCAGTCGTACTCATGGAGGTTCACATACATCTGGCCCACAGGAAGGTAGCGTGCAGGATCGGCGGGAGAAGCGTCTACCAATTGCCAATAGATCTCTCTTGCTAATTCAAACTCCTCTACATCCGACAAAACATTGGCTATATGTGTCGTTTCTCCGTCAACGGCATCTTGCAAAGCTCTCCTGACCCATACAGCGTTGGGAAGAATTTGCAGAAGACCCGCATAGACATCTCTTGCCTCATCAAAACGCCTTTGCACCATCAATAAATTCGCATAAAACGTCATGGCCGAAAGATTCTTAGGATCTATCGCTAGAGCTTTTCGATAATTAGCTTCAGCAGCAACGGGATCCTTTTCCATAGCATCCACTCTTCCAAGACCCGCCAGCGCCTCCGGATCTTTACCATCGATGGCTAAAGCCTCTGTCAGTTCTTTTCGGGCGTCGGGCAGATTCTTATTGAAAAAGTAGGCGTACCCTAATGCAACACGCAATTCGTTCTCTTCCGGATTTTTCTCAAGCCCGATCTTATTTGTCTCTATCGAGCGGCTATACTGTTT
>JBKEAL010000211.1:0-1837 GCA_047972195.1 Parachlamydiaceae bacterium | reverse complement strand
AAAAGAAATTAAAAAGAAAAAATTAGATTTGGGTATTGTTTTTTCTGAAATGAGATGCATTTAACTCCGCAAACGCGGGTATCTCCGGCTCGCGCGGATATTCATCCGTGCGTTGGTCGTTAGAGCAAGAAAAGTCATATACAATGAGTACTAAGTATAAATTTCTTAATCCGGACAGGCTTAACGGCAATGGTGAAGAACGGCGCGCTGTATTATATCCACACCGACAACCTCGGTTCGGTGCACACTATAACGGACGTGAGCCAAAACACCGTAAGCCGTTACTACTACACCCGTCCCATCGGATATGCTGAATAAATAAGCAAATGACTGCGCTGGTCGGCGGGATTACAAATCCCGGCAACGCATTGCACTAAATTTATACATTTAAAGAACATATCCGAAAGGACGGGATTTTATTTCGGAATTAGTGTTGGTGTGGGGTTAGAAGGAGGAGCTTATGCCGGCATCAGTATAGGGTATAATACGGGAAGCGGCAGTTTTTCATTTTCTGCTAGCGCAGGGATAGCCGGATTTTACGTACCCGTCCCATCGGATATGCTGAATAAATGAGCAAAAAGTCGTGCTGGTCGGCGGGATTTGTAATCCCGCTTTTCAGTACTATAGGAATTTGTAATTCCGGATTAAAAATCCTAATAATAAAAGAGCTTCGGATTACAAATCCTCGCGGCGGGCTACACAGAATTTATACGTTTAAAGGGCATGTCCGGGAGGACGGACAGGGGGCTTTGATGGGGCTCGGTATCGGTGCCGTGAATGGCACGGTAAGTGGATTTAAGTACGCGCATGACAATAACGTTAATCCGTGGAACGGATTGTCCAATGAACGTATTCAAATGGATAAATTGCCGATACCGGAAATAAAACCATTAGAAACACAAAGTATAAATACAACAGAATCGATTTCAAAAGTTCATGGAAATTCTTTGCAAAGTCAGAAACCAACTTGGGGCTATAAATTGTATTCAAATGATGAAGTCTTTTTGAAAAATGGTATAACTTCAAATCCAATACCAGAAACTAGATATACCAAATCCTATATGAAAGATAAATACATGATTAAAATTCAATTTCCAAATAGAGCAGCAGCTTATCAATGGGAATACCAACAGAATTTAATATTACGTGGTCCGTTAAATTTAAATATGCATTAATTATGGAAGAAAATAATGAAATTTTAGGTTGTTTTGTTTCCTGTCAATCAACACTTTATGATGAAAATAAATCAGAAATTGAAAGAATCAAAGAACAGAAGATAATTAATGAGGAATGTAAATTATTTCGATCTTATATTTGGGGCGAAAGTGGAATTAATAATATTTTAAAAAAATTAAAGCATAAAAACTATGGAAAAGATATTGAATTAATTTTGTTAGAATTTTACATAAAACCTGCACCTTACTTATTGCAAAATTTAAAGGAAGTAAGCAGTTACCGAAAAAAAGAAAAATCTATTGGATTAACCATTTTTATAGATGAGCAAAATTTCTTTTATAATACAGAGAA
Organism: Parachlamydiaceae bacterium; assembly: GCA_047972195.1. Lineage (GTDB taxonomy): Bacteria > Chlamydiota > Chlamydiia > Chlamydiales > Parachlamydiaceae > CAZSDA01. The sequence continues at coordinate 310 of JBKEAL010000211.1, read as the reverse complement.
CGAGAGATATATTTTCTTGAAAAACTCAATACTTCAAAAAATTGATTTACTAGGAGAGATAATTAAAATAAAAAAAATGGATACAAATATACAACTACTTAAACATGATTTTATTAATGAGTTTAACTCTTTTGTAAAACAATGAATAGAAAAGAATTACAAATAAAATTAGATGAATTAAATACCCCTTGCTGGCGCAGACATTAGTCTGTGCATTGCCCCGGCTCGCGCGGATATCTATCCGTGCTTTGCTTGAAAAGGTTGGGGATACGGTAGCGGCTTTTCGTTCGGCATAAGCGCGGGAGTAGGG
>JBKEAL010000191.1:0-1104 GCA_047972195.1 Parachlamydiaceae bacterium | reverse complement strand
AATCGACGAAATCCGAGACAAAGACGTGATGCGGATCGTGAGGATAGTCCATGCCGCTTTGCAGCACGTTGAGACCTTCCAGAATGAGAATATCCGGCTGGACCACCGTCTTATCCCCACCCGGGATGCGATCGTAGATCAGGTGCGAATAGACCGGCGCCGTCACGTGAGGCACGCCGGATTTCAGATCGGAGACAAATTTCACCAGACGGTGCATATCATAAGAGAGCGGGAAGCCTTTCTTCTTCATCAGGCCGCGTTCTTTTAACACTTCGTTGGGGTGCAGGAAGCCGTCGGTGGTGATCAGCTCAACGCTGCGATGCTCCGGCCAGCGGCTCAGCAGCGCCTGCAGCACGCGCGCGGTGGTGCTTTTACCCACGGCCACGCTGCCGGCGATACTGATGATATAAGGAATGCGCTGCCCATTAGTCCCGAGGAACTGCTCCAGGACGGCCTGTCGACGAAGGTTGGAACTGATATAGAAATTCAGCAAACGCGACAGAGGCAAATAAATTTCGGCGACTTCTTCAAGCGACAGGTCTTCGTTTATCCCTTTTAACCGTGCGATTTCGCCTTCCGTTAAGGTCATCGGGACGGAATCACGCAGAGCAGCCCACTGGCTGCGGCTAAACTGGAGATAAGGCGTCATTAACGTTTGCTCTTTTTTGCTCCTAAGCATGCTTGAGTGAGGCGTCTCATCCCACAACAGAGGCTAGCCATGCGGGGTATGGCGCATCACATAATAGTTAATTTTGGACAATGGGCAGGAGGGTAACACCAGATGAGCCGAATAATAAGAAAAAATATGGCTCCATGTTACGTTAAGCGGGAATCGTCACAGACCGGGTTTGGGCCCCTTTCACGGCAGTATATGGTGAATATTTGCGCGTGCTTGCCTGAAAATACAGCGTTATTCTCTCTTCTCGCACAAAATGTGAGCGAAAGAACAATTTATGCAAATTTTTAGTTGCATGACTGCCCATGTCTCCATAGAATGCGCGCTACTTGATGCCGACTTAGCTCAGTAGGTAGAGCAACTGACTTGTAATCAGTAGGTCACCAGTTCGATTCCGGTAGTCGGCACCATCAAGTCCGGTGGGGTTC
>JBKEAL010000185.1:0-1555 GCA_047972195.1 Parachlamydiaceae bacterium | reverse complement strand
GTGGGCGCCGAAAGCGTTTTTCGCAACATTGACCAATGTGAACTTCGATCCGGAACGTATCATCGAATTTGCTCAGTTGTCTCATCAGTACAAACGTCAGTTAGAGCAACAGGTGCGTGCTGCGGCCACGCTGACTGGCTTTGAAATTCCGACCTTGTCGGCGGCGGCGCAGTTTGAACTGCCACAAGATAAGGCAGCGCTGCTGGCATTTGCACCAACAGCTGCGGTTAACCGCGGCAAAGAGAGCCTGAATGAAGACATTATTGGCCTGCGTCTACTGTGTTTGTATGGTCTGAAAGGCGCGGCCGCCTACCTGGAACATGCCCGCGTTCTGAGCCAGACCGACGACGCGGTTTACGCCGAATACCATCAGATCATGGCTTGGTTGGGTACTGACCCGACCGACATCAGCGAGTTGCTGAAGACAGCGATGCAAATCGGCATGATGAACTATCGCATCATGGAAATGCTGGATAAAGGTGAAACCGATACTTTCGGCCATCCGGCGCCGTCTCAGGTCAACGTAAAACCTGTCAAAGGCAAATGCATTCTGGTGTCAGGTCACGACCTGCACGATCTGGAAAAAATCCTGCAACAGACACAAGGCAAAGGCATTAACGTTTACACCAACGGTGAGATGCTGCCAGCTCATGGTTATCCTGAACTGAACAAATACCCGCACCTTGTCGGTAACTACGGCAGCGCGTGGCAGAATCAGCAGAAAGAGTTTGCTAATTTCCCCGGCGCGATTGTGATGACGTCAAACTGCCTGCTGAATCCGAACGTGGGCCAGTATGCCGATCGCCTGTTTACCCGCAGCATTGTCGGCTGGCCCGGTGTGGCGCATGTAGAAGGGGACGATTTCAGTGCCGTTATTGAGTGCGCGCTTGGCCAGCCAGGTTTCCAGCACGATGAAATTGAGCACTACATTACGGTCGGCTTTGGCCGCAACGCACTGATGGCTGCCGCACCAGCGGTGGTGGATCAGGTTAAGCAGGGCAACATCAAACACTTCTTCCTGGTGGGCGGTTGTGATGGCGACAAAGCGGAGCGCAGCTATTACACCGACTTCACCGCACAGGCACCGCAGGACAGTGTGATCCTCACTCTGGCGTGTGGCAAATTCCGCTTCAACAAAAATCAGTTCGGTGACATCAATGGTATTCCGCGCCTGCTGGATGTAGGCCAATGTAACGATGCGTACTCGGCGATTCAGTTGGCATTGGCACTGGCTGAGGAATTTGATTGTGGCGTGAACGATCTGCCGCTGACTCTGGTACTGTCCTGGTTTGAGCAAAAAGCGATTGTGATTTTGCTGACTCTACTCGCTCTGGGTGTGAAAGGGATTTACACCGGCCCGACTGCACCGGCTTTCCTGACGCCAAATCTGATGGCGGTTCTGCAAGAACAGTTTGATTTGCGCAGTATCACGACGGTTGAAAACGATTTGGCGACCATTCTCGCCGCGTAACAATACCTGGCCCTGCTTGCAGGGCCTATGAGCAAGAGGAGAAACATATATGTCTGCCTGGGCAGAACAAGACATTCTCGAATT
>JBKEAL010000164.1:0-1305 GCA_047972195.1 Parachlamydiaceae bacterium | reverse complement strand
ACATGGACCCTTTAGGCGGATTCAATTTGACGAAAGAAGATTTTGGAGAATTGACTAGGTTGGTGCTTCAGCTCTCGCAGAAGACGCCTATTCTATCTTTGCTAGAAGGGGGCTATCATCTGCAAGGGCTTGCCGAATCGGCAGTTGAACATGTGAAAGCGCTTAACTATTTTTTTGACCCGTTAGGATGCTCTAAGTTGTAGAGCTCTTGCTGCTGTTCATCAGCATCTTCATCCAATGGAATCGCGAAAATATCTGTTTGATCCGGCTCGACGACAATTTTTCCAGGCACATCACTTGGTTTCTGGGCAAATGCGCTAGCAAATACGCAGAGCAAGATTGCAAATACATATACTTTTTTCATTTCAAGTTTCTCCTTTGTGGGAGAACATAGCATATGAATTTACAAACGTCAAATGATGGCGTTGATCAAACTGAAGATAATGGCAAAAGCCATCGCCCACCAAAAGCCATCCACAACAAATCCGGGAACCAAAGCGCTTACAAGCATCACCATCAAAGCCATGATGACGAAAGTGAAAAGTCCTAAGGTTAAAATATTCAGAGGAATGGTTAACACGAGCAAGATGGGACGGATAAAGGTGTTTACCAATCCCAATACAATCGCGACGACTAAAGCTGTGGTAAAACCGCCTTCAAGCGAGATTCCCGGCAAGATATAAGCTGCCACAAAAACTGCTAACGTGCTAATCACTAAACGAATCAAAATATCCATTGCAAATGCCTCTTATTCGAACACGGCATGAACGATTCTGTCGCCGCCCTCTTGGTTTAAAACAAAGCCTGCTTTTTCCGAGATATGCAGCATTCCGCCGTTTTCGTCCAGAATGTACGAAGAGATCTTTTTAACTCCTTCGCTTTTAGCGGTTTGAATTGTACTGCCCAGAAGCTTTGATCCTAAGCCTTTGCCTTGCCATCCATCCAAAATAATCATCGTTAAAACGCCTTCTGATGTCCCTCCGACTCGACTGATCCTTGCCACGCCTAGCATCCCCTCTGTCCCGGGATACTCTGCCACCATGGCAATCTCCCGGTCAAAATCATTGAAGCAGATGCGGATCAATCTTTCGCGCGCAATTCTTTGATCTAAACTGACAAATTCGAAATATCGCTGACGGACGCTATGTTCTGAAAGCTCTTTGTGAAACTGAACGAGCAGTTTTTCATCTTCAGGTCGAATGGGTCGAATGAGAATCTCCTCTCCTGACTTAAGCTTCTCCTTTTTCACATATTCGGAAGGATAGGGGCGGATGGAAAGCTTGGCCCTCTTCTCCCCTTCCTTGT
>JBKEAL010000135.1:0-21330 GCA_047972195.1 Parachlamydiaceae bacterium | reverse complement strand
GATGTTCCCTATTACGGATAACTCTGAAACGATCATCGCTTGCTTGATGAAAGCTGCAGACGATGCAGGTGTAGAATTAAAGCGGGAAGTGTCTATCAAAAGCATTAAAAAGTGCAACGATGAGTTCCATCTGGAGACAAGTCTCGGTTTATTAAAATCTAAAAAGTTGTTGCTAGCGACGGGGAGCTCTCCTGCAGGGCATGAATATGCGAGGCAGCTTGGCCATACCATCACGCCTTTAGCCCCATCGCTGTTCTCCTTTAATCTTCCTAATTCACCCTACCTAGATCTCTCAGGCATTTCTCTGCCACATGTAGAAGCGTCTATTCAAGGCAGCAAGCTTAAAGAGAGGGGACCCATCCTGTTCACCCATTGGGGATTTAGCGGCCCTGCGATTCTTCGTCTCTCTGCCTGGGGAGCCAGAGTCCTGCAAGAAATGGGGTATAAGGCCACTCTTAAAATCAACTGGGCGCCTGAGATCGCCTCCATTCCGGAAAAGCTGCAGCAACTGCGGAAACTTCACTCCGCAAAACCGTTCAGTTTCCAGGATTTAGCTCCATTCCCTAAGAATTTAAGCGACCGCTTCCTCGAACTCTTGCAACTTAAAGCGACGCCCTATGCCCAGCTAAAAAACAGTCAAATGGAACAAATTCAAGCACTTATGACACAATCGACTTTCCAAATCGATGGGAAAACGACCAATAAGCAAGAATTTGTCACGTGCGGAGGAGTGGCACTCAAAGAGGTGCATTTCTCCACTATGGAAAGCAAGCTTTGTCCAGGCCTCTATTTTGCAGGAGAAATCCTGGACATCGACGGCATTACCGGAGGATTTAACTTCCAAAATGCGTGGACTACAGCCTGGATTGCCGGCCAAAACAACTAAATCATTGATTTTAAATTATATTTATAGTTTAATGTTTACATAACAAACAGAGGAATTATGGATTTTAAGAAATTATCTAATAGCATAACTGACATCAATGCCCTTAATAAAGCGCTCAAAACAGCAGAACCGAGAGTCAGCTTTTGGAGAGGCGTAAAAATCCAAATAGAGATCGGTGTAGACAAAGTACTCGTCACGAGAAATTCTCTTGTTCGCCTTGCAAACAACCTCGAAAAAAACAAAAAGCAAATTGAAAAGTTTAATGATCGATTTACAAAGCTGGACAACGCTGCCAACGAACTTCTGGCAGATAAAAACCGCCTCACACGTGCCATGGTTAAAATCAAGCAAGCCATCGGCAACAGAAAGTATCACCGTAAACTATTAGAAGTGCCAGAAAGCCCATCCAACACCCGCTCCTCAAGCACATCGGCATCAGATTCCAATAAAACGCCTAGCCCAACCTCTTCGAGCCAAACTCCAGAGCCTCCAAAAGATAAAATACCAACTCCAAGCTCCTCTAGCGAAACTTCAGAGCCTCCGAAAGTTAAAACACCATCTCCAAGCTCCTCTAGCGAAACTCCGGAGCCTCCAAAAGATAAAATACCAACTCCAAGCTCTTCCAGCACAAGCTCACGTAGTCGCAGTACATCAAGTGAGTCGCCTCCTCCTGTAAAACACTTATCTAGCTCTCCGAGCCATTCAACGGAATCTAGTGAGTCTGAAGAAGAAGTAGAGAATCAAGGACCTGCTCCATCAGCTCAAACACCTCCTTCCGAAGTGATTTATCAAGATTCTGAGAAGGAAGTTACTAATGATGAAGAGAACCAAAAGGGAGCTGACTCTCATCAAGAGGCCGGCGCAGACTCTACCTTAGAAGGAGAGGCCAAACAAGAGACTGATTCGCATCAAAGGGATCAAGATGAGCTAAGCCAGGCAATGATTTTCGATGTTCCGGAACATAAAGCTTCCGATAAAGCTGCTCCAAGCAATGTTGTAGCACGAAAACTCTCTCAGAGGCAAGGAGTTGTAGCAAATGATATTAACAAAATGCTATTTGCCCTTTTTCAGCAGAATACTCCTGTAGCAGAAATCCTAAGTAAGGTTAAACCGGAACACTTGGCTGAAATTCAAAATAATCTAAGAGAACTGGTTAAACCCATTATAAATAATGCATATACTAATAGACCTATAGGTTTTAAAACAAATGATGAGAAAACTTTTGATAATGTTAAAAGAGGCGAAGTTGTCCCGCCTGAGCTAGTGAAAATTAAAGAGGATATGATCGATTATATCCTGTCGGGCAGACCGCTAACTTATATCCGTGCCAATGAATCCAAAAATGTATTTAAATTTGAAAATGCATACCTCCATTTTAATCCACCTGTGGATGGGCAAGAGGGTGCACCGGCTGAAGGCGCTGCTCCTGAAGATCGCCCAATTGAAGAAATAAGTCCTATTGAAAATGCAGCTGTGAAACAATCCTCGGCAGCTGAAGATATCAAGAAAGCTTTGTTTGGTCTTTTTCAAATGGATATTTCTCTTGAAGAAATCTTGAGAAAGGTTAACCCGGAAAAATTGATTGAAATTCAAAATGATCTGAATGGCATGATTAACGGCCTCTTTAACAGTAACTTCGAAGAGAATAAACCTTTAGGATATCGGTTCCATAGAGCTGAGAACGATACAACAGGGGAAATAGACCCTTTCGAATTAGAGTATAGAAAACAGGCTATGATCAATTACATCCTTTCGGGCAGACCACTAAATATATTTACTTTAGAAGAGGGATACCTCCATTTTAACCCGCATGGAACAACACATCCTACTGTACAAGAGGACCGAACAGCTGCAGAAGCAGCGCAAGCACAAGAAAGTACTCAAGTTGTAGAAATTGATGGCGAAGAATATGTTCTCACTGAGAAAGATAGTGAATTGCTAGCAAAAGACACCCTTTCTGAAGAAGATAAACAATCTATTGATGAAATGGTTGTAGCAATAAAGCCATACAGTTACTGGGACATGGCAACAAACGGAGCTAGTGCAGTTCTTGCAGCACCAGGTGCTGTAGTAAACACTGTTTCAGGTTGGGTTAGTTCTATTGCAAGTGGTGTCACAAACGTGGCCACAAAAGGCGTTGAAGCAGTGAGCTCAGCGTTAGGTCAGGTGGGAAGTGCAAGAAGGAATTTTCGCGAGGGAATCGATTTCTGGTCAATTCTCCAAAGTGGCTATGCAAAAGGAGTCGACTTTTGGAATGCAGATTCTGCGGAATATGATCCTCTGCTGGCGAACGTCATCAATGCATTCGGTAAGCAGTTTGCTAAAAACTTGCATTTCTTATTAAAAAACAGCACCGTTCTGGGAGCCCCAAAATTTGGTGTCAAAATCGCAACAAAATTTGATCTTGGTGTTAAAGGAACCTCCCTAGCAATTGATAAAATCCTATCTTTAAGTAATCCATTAGGCTGGCTCAGCACAGCCTTGAAGTTACAAGATTTAGGCGTTGAACTTGGAACATTATTCCAAAATGGCATACTAGGAGAAGTCAACACTTATATCGATGAGTTCGTCATCGAAAAATCTTTGAAGAATGGCTTAAATAGAGACCAGATAGAATTTCTCTTCCTAGAAAGTGAGGTGGGGAAAATTAGAAGCAAATTTTATGCTGAAGAAGAGAAATTCAAAGCGCAACTTATAGCCCAAGGGATCACCGAGGCAAAACCTAAGGAACCTACATACAATCCACTTACTTATTTAGGAAACAAGTTAAGAGAACTCCAATGGTGGAAAGATTATGAAGACACTGCTCCTGCATCCTATCATGAGCTAGCAAATGAGCTAGCAGAAGCGAAACGGGCACTCGGCGAGTTTAAGGAAGCACATAAAGTTAAGGTAGAAGATATAACCACCAAACAGGCGTTAGACTGCATTAAGTGGACGGAGATAGGTGTCGGTTTGAAAAATTCAAGCAGAAAGACATTAGAATCCATGACAAAGTCTCTGGAAGCCTCATTAGAAACTAAAAAGGCAGATTCTGATGAAGAAGAAGTGGAGGAAAGTTCTCCGATTAGTTTAGGAAAGAACCTATTGCGTAATATGATATTAGGTAAAGCAGATGAATACAACGCGCGTTTAAGAATTTTCGCCGGACATACTAGTGACTTAAATAAAGCAGGCGAAATTATTAAAGGTGCAGCAACAACTCCTGTTCAATTCACTTATAGCAGATTGCCAATGAAAGCACAGCAAGTGGTGAAAAATTTCTTCCAGCCTGTAACCTCAGCGGTCGGAGAGGGTATAGCTCACTTCGTTTTAGTTCCTAATGCGGTCGAACTCATCGAGCAATTGCAATTACAAGAACCCAAAAATCTTTTCTCTCGAGAGCAGCTTGCGCTCAATCTCTCCAAAAGAATGGGGGGCACTCAATATGGCCAGCTCCTCGAAACGGTAGGTGGATTTTTTGATTTTGATGACTTCCTAAGACGATGTTTGAATAGTGCAGGTGAACGAATGGCAGACCGCTTTGCACTGAAACTAGCCGAAGTTCTGTTAAAGAAAACGAAAAACACGAATTTCACTCCGGAACAAGTCATTAGCATGGAAATTCCTTTAACAGAGATGCAAAAAGCTTCAAGAAAGCTGGGTAAAGCAGCAGGACGTGTTGTAGGAGGTGTCATTCAATTGGCTAGTGATGTGACATCTGCTTTTAAAAACCCATTACCACCTAATGAATTTTAAAGCCAAGATTACATCTGCAAAGAAACCTCTAGGCTCTGAATGAACTGAGCGTAGTCAGAGGCGTTTTCATTGTCTGCTTGCATCGCGACTAAACACTCTTCGTAGGGAGAAGGGTAGGGTGGTTCCGATGCAAGTGCCTGTTTTAGGGTAGCTGGATCCATTTTCGCTACTATCAATTCTGGACAGCCTTGCAGACAATACCTGCAGGCGTAGTCCAGAAGTCTTTTTCCTGCGACTCTTTCCAATAGGGGAGCGCTCAATGCGACGCCCTTGCTTTCAAGGATATTGAAGGTGCGTTCAAGTTGCGGGAGCGCATCGGGACATTCAATAGCTCTGAATAGAAGCTGAGAGGCCAATGATTGGATTGTAACGAAGCCTTTACTATCAAAATATTCTGCAATTGCTAGAGCTCGGTCAATGGGGAGGTGGGGATAAACAAGGTGAATATACCTCAAAAGTTCTTCCGGCGGTGTTTGAGAGAAATATTTGGTAGATAGATGTTCAACCAGATGATCTGAACCATTCCTCAAAGCATAACTCAAGGAGATGATCAAATAATCGGAGTGCCCTACCGGATTGATTGTCTTGAAGTGCGCATACAGTGCGTCAAAAAGAGGGATATTTTCGGCTGTGCCGAGCATGCCTCTCTCTATCGTTTCAATCTGTTCTTTATTCAAACTTCGATCAACAGCGATCAGATAATCAATCAGTTTTTTTGCATAGGAGGGTGCTTCTTCTTCGGGGATGAAGCGCACCAAACGCTTTAAATAGATCGGTCTGTGCAAAAGCTCCATGCTATGTTTGTTTAGCAAGTCCTGCAAAAACTCAAATGAGGGGTTCTCTACTTCGTCTTGAAGCGTAGGATAACTGCCGCCAGAGAAAGGTTGCATCGGTTCCATCTGGATTAGTCCTTTCCTTTATTGTGGAAGAGAGCAATTAGTAAGACAACTAAGGAAATCCAGAAAAGCAATCCGCCTGGCATAAACTTGCCCGTTGTATACCATCGCATAGCAAAAAAGAGTGTGAGGATCGTCATTATAACGTTAATTAAGGAATAGGCAAAACCCGCATGCTGAAGTGCAAGAGCTAGCAATATGAGGAGAGAGAGGCCGAATGCGACACTCACAACTAACGAAATGATGCTGCCGGCTTGATGGCCAAAATAACCGCCAATGATTAAAAGTACGCTATAGGAAACGATGGATAGGGTGTAAAGACTCATGCAAATCTCTCTTTAAAAAATTGTTTAATTAATTGGGAACTTCTCTCTGCGGATAACGCTTCATAGTACATGCCGGCCTTGTAATTGGCGGCTTCTTTGTTGGTAAAGGAGTGTGCGGCATTGCCGAAAATATGGGTTTGCCAATCGACAGAAGCTTCTGTCATCTCATTTTGGACCGCTTCAAGACCAGAAGGGGGAGCCATCGGGTCTTTAGCACCAGTCAAGATCAGCAACGAACCTTGTAGAGGTCCGCCATGCGGGATCGCCACACTCTTTCCTTTGTACTCATCGTTGATCACTGCGTGGACGCAAATGGTGCCCTGAAGCTTGGCTCCACTGCGCAACAACTCAATGGCAGCTAGTCCGCCAAAGCAAAACCCCATCACGCCTACCTTTTTCGGATCTACTTCAGGACGCTTTACTCCCACCTCATAGGCAGCAAGCATACGGCTTCTCAATAAGCCACGATCCATGTAGTAGGGGGCCATCAATTCAGTTGCTTCTGTGTCATTTTTTGCGCATTGGCCATTTCCATAAACGTCGCACACAAGCGCTGCATAGCCTTGGGCAGCCATTTCATGCGCCCACTCCCTGGCAAAGTCATTCACGCCATACCAAGTCGGTAGTATGAGTACGAGCGGCCGTTTCACTTGAGTGGAATTCTCAACCGCGTAATAGCCTGTGCAGCTGGTCCCTGCGCACTGATAAGAAATATTTTCTTTTAACATGTCCATGAATATAAAGATCTCCAACTTTTTAAGTAAAGTGTTGGATTTTTTTAATGCGACCAACATATGATCGCGCTTTTGATGAATGCGGATAAGAAGATGAAACGTTGGATACTTTTGGGGCTTGCGTTAGCGGCCAATTTGTGTGCGGATAACGAGATATGGCTGGGTGCGGGCTATCGGTACGACAATTTTGACTGGAGCATCTCGGGATCAGACGGCACACCTGATGTGATGTCGGAACTCACGTGGAAAAATCTGCAGATGGCTGAAATCTCGATGGGAGCAAAGGGACAGCTGTTCTGCGTTGGCGCCTACCGCTTGAATGCCGATTACGCATGGATCTTGTCGGGACAAAACAGAGACTCCGATTACGCCGGTGATCACAAGACGATCGAGTACTCCCGCAGTTGCAACGACGCATCAAAAGGGGAGGCGTGGGACCTGAAAATCGGGATCGGACACACCTTCTCACTTTTCTGCGACACTTTGACGATCACTCCATTGACAGGCTATGCGCAGATGGAGCAACACCTCAAAATGTATAACGGATTCCAAAAGATCGACTTACTCTACAACACGCATGGACATTTCAAAGGGCTAAACAACAGCTACAATACCCGTTGGGAAAGCCCTTGGGTTGGAGTTGATCTTGCTTACGATCCGAACGAATGCTTGTCGATTTTCGGAAGCATTGAGGCTCACTTTCCCTACTACAAAGCCAAAGGGCATTGGAATTTGCGCACTGACTTTATTGGCGACTTCATCCATAAAGGCAACGGAAGAGGCTGGTGGTATACGTTGGGAGGCAAATGGAGGCTCTTCAGTGGATTGACAGCAGGATTGATTGCTGACGCTTCGTTCTTCAAGGTCACGAAAGGTACGGATACTACAACCTTTATCGATGCCATTGTCGACAGCCAAGGCACAGTGATCGGCGAGCAGATTGTCAAAGGGAGCACCCACATCCACAGAGTCCATTGGGATTCCTATAGAATTCAGGTTTACGCATCGTATGAGTTCTGAGCCTATTTTAGAGGTTAAAAACCTCCAAGTTAACCTTAAGCTCAAAGAGGGGATCTTTCCTGTCGTAAACCGCGTGAATTTTAACCTCTATCCCGGGAAAACTTTAGCCTTGGTGGGGGAGTCGGGCTGCGGTAAAACAATGACCGCCTTATCTTTACTCAGGTTGAACGACGACGCCAATGTCATGCCGCTGGAAGGCGAAGTACTTTACCGCGGAGAAAACCTGCTAACGGTTAGCGAGAAGCGGCTAAGGAAGGTGAGGGGAGCCAAGATCTCCATGGTGTTCCAAGACCCGACGACTTCATTGAATCCTCTCTATACCATCGGCAACCAGCTGATGGAGGTTCTATTTACCCACTTTTCTATCGAGGACGATGAAGCGTTCGAGTGCTGTATTGAAGCGTTGCGCTCAGTAGGGATTCCCGATCCTGTCATGCGCATGGATGAATATCCTCATGAGCTTTCCGGAGGGATGAGGCAGAGGGTCATGATTGCGATGGCTATTCTGTGCAATCCGGAAATTTTGATCGCAGATGAACCAACCACAGCGCTGGACGTCACGATTCAGGCACAAGTGTTGGAATTGATCTCTGAACTTCAGCAAAAAAATGGCATGAGCGTTCTCTTGATTACGCACGATTTAGGCATCGTCGGAGAAATGGCGGACGATGTCACTGTCATGTATGCCACAGAGATTGTGGAGTCGGGTTCCATGGAGCAAATTTTCAAAAGCGCATCTCATCCTTACACAAAAGCTCTATTTGCTGCCTCAAAACGCGTTAAGAAAGACTCCATTCACTTAGACACCATTAAAGGCTCTGTACCTCCGCTGAATGCGCTTCCTTCAGGATGCAAGTTCCATCCGCGCTGCCCCTTTGTGTTTGCACCCTGTTATCAAGGGGAGGTTCCCAATTTCCGCGTCGGAGAGCATCCTGAGCATCTCTCCAAATGTTGGCTGGAGAAGAAAACATGAAAGACCTCATTTTGCAGCTCAAAAACCTGAAGGTGTACTTTCCTGTTCGAGAAGGTTTCTTTAGAAAAGTAACTGGCTATGTCAAAGCGGTCAACGATGTCGATCTTGAACTGGAACGAGGAACGCTTCACGCTTTAGTCGGGGAATCAGGTAGCGGAAAAAGCACATTAGGCCGTGCGGCCATCCGGCTTTTGGTGCCAACGGAAGGGCAGGTTCTGATCGATCAGAAAGAGATCGGCCATCTGTCGCATAGCGCCCTTTATCCATTGCGCAAAAAAATGCAGATGATCTTTCAGGATCCCTATTCTTCGTTGAATCCCAGGCATACAATCGAAAGAAGCATTGGAGACGCCCTTCTCTTTCATCATCTGATCAAAGATGAAAAGGAAAAAAAAGAGGCGATTGCAGACGTTTTAAGCAAAGTAGGCTTACCTCATGAAGTGATGAGCAGATATCCTCACCAATTTTCAGGCGGGCAAAAGCAAAGAGTGTGCATCGCGCGCGCCCTTTGCCTTAAACCTGAGTTGATCATCTGCGACGAAGCGGTTTCAGCACTGGATGTTTCGATTCAGGCGCAAATATTAAATCTTCTCATCGACTTAAAGCAGAGCGAGCATTTAAGTTACCTCTTCATTGCCCACGATTTACATCTCGTTCAAGAAGTGAGTGACGAGGTGACTGTGATATACTTGGGGAAAGTGATGGAGTCGGGAAAAAGCAAAGAGGTGTTCAGCAATCCGAAACATCCCTACACGCAAGCTCTATTGAGTAGCATTCCTCATCTGGATCCTAAGAAGAGAAAAACGAGAATTGCATTGAAAGGGGAGATTCCATCCCCTGTGAATCCACCCTCAGGTTGCCCTTTCAGGACGAGGTGCCCATATGCAAAGCCTGAATGCGCAATGCCTCCGCCTCTAAAGAGACCAAGTCAGACGCATCGCTACTTCTGCATACTGTAAGAACGAAACTCTTCGGGATGCTGTGGATGCTTGAAGTCAGCCGTTCAAATTCTCCATGCAACACCCATTCCTGTCCTTGTTCCTGGAACGTTTGCCGCACTTTGACAAGCGTTTTGTTCTCTTTATTGTCTTCGACGTCGATGTGGGTGACGAGATGAGATTTCTTGGGCTTCAAGCCCGCTTTTTTGCTCAAGCTGTGGAGTTTGACCAAGAGGGCATCCCGCTCTTGTGGAAGCAGGCAATGCACGACCTTGCTCATGGATGATCTCCTTCAAGCATGGCGATTTCCGCTTCCGTAAGCTTTCTCCAGGCGCCTTCAGGCAGTTGTCCAAGCAAAATACCGCCGATGCGGATGCGTTTTAACTCCAGAACATCCAGGCCTGCTTTTTCCATCAAACAGCGTACCTCGCGTTTTTTGCCTTCGCCCACTGTGATCTTCAGCGTGCCGCGTCGGACCTTTTCTACGGCTATGGGCTTTACGTAAACACCTTCAACAATAGTCCCGGAGGAAATTGCTTTCAAGTGTTCATCTGTCACTTCTTTTGAAGTCTTCGCCAGGTACTCTTTGCTTAGGTTTTTTGAGGGATGGATCACGCTTTGGGCAAAATGGCCATCATTCGTAACAAGAAGCAGCCCTTTAGTGTCTTTGTCGAGGCGGCCGACAGTAAATAAGCGGAGGCCTTCTTCTTTAAACAAGTTAAGAACGCTCTTTTCTTTGCCGGCATCAAGAGAGGTGCACAAAAGGCCTGCCGGCTTGTTGAGCATGTAGTATACTTTGCTCTCTTTCCCGGCGATCTGTTTGCCTTCGCAGATGATCTTATCCTCATCCAGCGAAACCAATGTTTGGGGGAGGAGAACAGCTTCTCCATTTACCGATACTTTGCCTGCAAAGATGAGCTCTTCGCACTTTCTTCGGGATGCTATACCGCAAGCGGCAAGCACCTTGCTTAATCTTTGTTTTGTCATAATGAGAACAGTGTAGCATGTCTAAATGTTCATTGCAAATATTAAGAACATGTAAAATCCATTTTAAAAATCTGTTCTGATTTGTTACAATAATTAAGAACAAAAATTTTATGGGATTATGATGAGATATTTTTTACCGTTTTTTGTGCTATTGAATTCCATGCTTTCTGCATTCGACTCACAGGAACAGGCAAAAGGGCAGATGATGTCCGACCTGGAATTTTATCGTGCGACCTTCAATTCGCAGTACGCACCCATGGAATGGAAAAACATTTATTCCGAATGGGACATCGATACAGCCATCGACAAGGCGCATGAAAGCATTAACAATAACTCAGACATCACAGTAAAAGATTATCAAAGAATTCTTCGCGACTTCTTTCAATCTCTTGGCGATTACCATTGCAGCATTTTGTTCTATTCGACTGAAGTGGGTTATTTCCCGATCCAGTTCCGAGGCGTAGGAAATCGCTTCTTTGTCTCAAGCGTGGATCAGCAATTTTTGGTAAAAGATGGAAAAAACACAGCCATTAAACCAGGCGATGAGATCATCTCCTACGATGGAAAACCTTTTTACACTGTCATTGAAGAGTTTCAAAAGCAGGAATTCAATCCTATTCTGACTCTAACCGACATTGCAAACTCCCATAGAGATTTTTCCCTAAGAATGGGCGCAGCAGGGAATTTGATCCCCAAAGGAACTGTTGAGATCGTCATCAAGCATCGAGCCAACCAAGCCACAAAGACATACAAAATATCTTGGCTTAACAATATAGAAGAGATTACCAACATCATCCCTAAAGGCGCGAAAAGCGCGCAACCTTTGAAGAAAACCGCAGCGTCTGAAAAAGTAAGACCTTCGAGATCAATGCTCCATCCCAAATTTTACGCCATCCAAAAATCGCCTTACAAGCTCGATAAAGACGGCCTTGGATCGAGAGAGAGTTTCATCCCTGCTCTAGGCGATAGAACATGGATCTCCAATGCAGACACCTGCCAATTCCACGCTTACATCTTTAAATCGCCCTCCAATAAAAAGATCGGCTATGTACGCATTCCACACTTTTCAGGTTCTACAAAAGAAGCAGCCCAGTTTCGTGAGATCATCCAACGTTTTGAAAGAGAAACGAGCGCTTTAGTTGTCGACCAGGTGAACAATCCGGGTGGCAGCATGTTTTACATGTATGCTCTGGCAGGTTGCCTTGCCAACAAACCCATGACGACTCCCAAACATCAAGTGGCGTTGACCCAAAAAGAGCTCATGGAGTCGATTTCCACATTAAGCGAAATGGCATATGCAAAATCTCCCAAAGAGTATTTTGGCAACGATATCGATGGCTATCCTGTAACCCAGAACTTATTTAACGAGTTTAAGAAATCTTTGGAGTTTGAGGTTGCCCAATGGAACAAGGGAAACATTTACACCGATCCTTGCTACCTGTTTGGAGTAGCTCAGATCCAACCTGATAAAGTTCACTACAATAAGCCTATTCTTTTCCTGATTAACGAACTGGATTACTCCTGCGGTGACTTTCTGCCAGCGATTCTTCAGGACAATAAGCGCGCAACCCTATTCGGCACGCGCACTGCCGGGGCAGGAGGATTTGTTTTAGAAGTTTCCTATCCTAACCTGTTTGGCGTTAATTTCTTTACTTACACAGGATCCCTTGCGCAAAGAGTGGACTTGAACCCCATTGAAAACCTGGGCGTCCACCCTGATGTCGTCTATACGATCACCGAAGATGACCTCATCTATTCCTACAGAGGCTACGTCTCAAAGGTCCTGAAAGAAGTTGAAAAAATGGTAAAATAATAATGTGCCGGAAGTTATAATCCGGCGCATGAAACACTCCATTCTTTCAGAGCTTAGAGATAAGCACACTAAGGTTGAAAATTTTCGAAGGGCGGCTAATCGCATGGCTACCCTTCTCGCTGCCGAGGCGTCATCCCATATCGCTACGGAAAATCACGAAATCGAAACTCCGCTTGCAAAGACAAAAGGGTCGCGGATCAAGGAAGAGATCATCCTTGTTCCGATCCTTAGGGCTGGCCTCTCTTTGCTCTATCCATTCCTGGAGCTGTTTCCGGAAAGAAAAGTAGGCTTTCTCGGCATCAGAAGAAATGAAGAGACGGCAGAACCTTCCCTCTATTATAATAACCTTCCCGAAGTAAAACCGAATCAGTTCTACATCATTTTGGATCCGATGATCGCCACGGGCGGGAGTGGTGCCATGGCTGTAAAAGCGATTAAGAATAGGGGAGTCAAAGAAGAAAAAATCCTCTACATCGGCGTCATTGGAGCTCCCGATGGCATGAGTGCTTTGAAAAAAGAGGCGCCCCACATGAAGATCATCTGCTCAGAGGTAGATCCTGAATTGAACAGCAAGAAATACATCGTTCCGGGCTTAGGGGATTTTGGCGACCGCTATTTCGGAACAGACGGTTAAGATGAGCAAATTTCCGGAGGCGCTAAAAGTTCCATTTGAAGTGGCAGACGCGAGGCGAGCGCGCTATAAGAGTGTCGTTGGCTCCTCTAAACGAGGTATTGCGGTCCGTACTTTTATCGCTGCCGTCGACTTGACGGCAGGCCTCTATTTTGGAAGCTCAAGCCTTTTCATGGATGCCTTATCAACCTCCCTGGATATTGCAACTAGCTTGATTCTGGTTTTAAGTTTTAGGTTAGCTGCAAGACCTCCCGATACAAACCATCCCTTTGGCCATGGACGCTATGAACCGTTGGCGGGTCTTCAGCTAGGCTTTTTCTTGCTCGTTTTAGGTGCAGGAATGCTTTTTTACAATAGCTCAGAAATCGCTCACTTCGATCCCCATGCGCACTTGCATCCCGCCTTGTGGATCATTCCCGCTTGCGCGGCACTTATGTTAGAGGGCTGCTACCGCGTCATGAGCCGCACGGCGAAACGAGAAAACAGCCCGGCACTGCTAGCTGACGCTGTGCATTATCGCATCGACGCCTTGACGAGCATTCTTGCAGCGTCTGCACTGCTGCTTGGTTCGCTCTTTCCTTCCGTCAACCAGATCTATGACCACTTGGGAGCTAGCCTAATCTCGTTCATCATGGTCGTCGTCGGATTTAATGCCGCGAGAAATAACCTCCACCAGCTTCTCGACCACGTCCCTCAGCCCGAATACTTTGAAAAAGTCAAAAGGGCTGCCCTTCGCGCTAATGGTGTGCTTGCGACTGAAAAGATCCGAATCCAACTCTATGGTCCGGACGCCCACGTCGATATTGACGTCGAAGTGGAACCTTTGTTATCAGTAGAAAAGGCCCATGCAATCAGTCAAGTTGTCCGTTGGGAGATACAGAAGGAAATTCCAGAGGTCCAAGATGTTATTGTCCACATTGAACCCTACTATCCGGGAGACCACTAATGCGCATTCTGGATAAGATCGTATCCCTTTCCAGTGCATTGATACTTGCTCAATTTCCTCAATTTTTTGAACAGTATCTGAACCAGATGCGCGGTCACTTAGGCGAGCTCAATTACCAAGCCTCCATCATCGATCAATCGGCTAAAATCGCTCACAAAACTGTGCCTGAGCTGATCGGAAAATTCCTTTCCAGCAGCGACGGAGATTTCCAAAGGCAGGGAGCCTTGATGCAGGGGATCATGGATAGACTCCAGCTCTTCTCTCAAGCCATTAGCTCATTGCAATCATCCGGCGCTTTTTCTAAGCCCTTTTACTTCTTAAGATATGCCGATGCAGACGTTTTAAAAGACACGCTTACCCATTTTCGCTGGGGATTTGTCTTTACTTTGGAAAGTTTAGGTTATTTGCTTGTAGGCCTTCTCTTAGGCCATTTTCTTTTTAGTTTAGTTAAAAGAATAGGGAAGAGCCGAAGCCCTTCCCCAAAGAAACCTATTGCTTGATTTCGTACGGATTAGCGAACTTGCCTTGTTTAACGTCTGCATACAATTCGCGAATTTCATCTCGACACTTCATGTTCGTTGCCAATTCCACGATCTGCTTTCTATACACATTGAATACGTTTTCAGTCTCTTTAAGCAATGTCTCATAATATGCCCTCAGCTGAACTAACTCACTTTGGAGCTGTACAGATGCTTGAGTGACCAATTCTCCTGCTCCACCTAATTTTCCATAGTGCTCGGACTGCTTTCCATGTACTTCCTTAAACTTATTCATACACTCTTGAACGGCCGCAAGGAATTTCACATTCTGAGCATATTTAGGATTAATGCTTAAAAAGTGGCGGAGGCCTGTAGCACGCCCAATCTGAGCTATCACAGATGATAACTGGAATTGATGGATATGGTTCAATAATTCGTTAACAGACTGTAATTGACTACTGAATTCAGCTGAAGTCACAGGCTCGGAAGCAGGTACTTTAATTGAACTTGGATCAATTACAGCAAATTCTCCTACATATCCCCTAAAAGCTTTATTTGAAATGGCACCTGGATTACTCAATTCAACTGCCAAATTATTTTGCTCTACAGCCATGGTTTTTGAAGTACGAATCAATTCATCTTTAAACACACTTATCGATTGATTGGCATTTTTGGCAAACTCTTGCACTTTTCCAATTTGGACGTCGATCCCTTGGATGCCTTCGGCTATCTGTTTAGCTATCGTCAAAGCATTATTAAATAGGGATTTATAACCACCGATTGCTGAGCCGCCATTACCGACAATTACAGAATTCTCCAGAGGTGAATTTACAATATTGGCATTGCTTCCTGCATTTTGCGTGTTCTCTACCAACTTGCGTTTAAAATCGAACACATCTTTTACTAAGCCGCTTCCACCAACATAGACAGGATTTTGATCTTCTGTTTTTCTTGGTGCCTCACCAATATTTGTCTTATGATTGGTGAAATTCTCTTCATAAATCGGGATCGCGAAAAACTCGGCGATCTCAGGTGCTTGAGGCGCCAATACGGCAGGAGGAAGAGGTAATGCTTGCAGCGCATTCTGAGGCAGTTTTGCTTTAAATAATTCCGAAATTTTCTCAATCTTCTCTTGAGATAGTCTTGAAAGCATAGAAGGTAGGAATTCTTGAACTAAAGCCTCCTCGAAATTTCTTTGATCTTCGACTGAAAAGGAAGCTAAATTTGTTTGAATTCTAGAGAGCATTTCTACTGGCTTTAGTTGGCCATTGCCCTTTTTTCTAGGTTGTTGTTCACGTATCACAGCTACATCTGCAATAGTATTTACTCCGAGCGGCATAGACTCCTCCTCTTTGGTTGTGGTATATTTAGATCAAGCGTATAGATTTATGTTAAGATTTCTTAAAGAAATTTTCAAAGAAGGAATTTACATGTTCACTAAAGCTTTTGTAATCTTGGCTTTATCTCCGACAATTTTTTTTGCAGAAGAAGTTGGTCCTAAACTGAACGCCGGCGGGAGTGCAAAAGTCACTTTAGATGCTTCGTGGGCTGTTGTACGATTGGGTGTAGAAATCGAAAAAAATGATAGCGAGTCCTTAGAAAATGAGCTAAGCAGATCACTTGCCGAACTGGTTGACAAGATCAAAGGAGAAGGGGTTGCAAAGGTAGAGACGACCAATTACCAGATCGTTCCTGAGTACTCTCCCAACACAGAAAAGCGCACCATCAAAGGGTATCGAGGATTGGGGGAAGTATCCTTTAGAACTACGCGAGAGTTGGCTGCAAAGATCATTTCAAAAGCGATGCAATCGGGCTCTAATCGCCTAAACGGAGTAGAATTTAAGGCAAGCGATGAAACGTTGCAGAAGGGGAGGCAGCAGGCGATCCAAATCGCTTCAAAGCAAGCTTTGAACAACGCAAAAGCAGCACTCGATGCGTTAGGCCTGTCCTTAAACGATATTAAAGCAGTGGATATCCAGGTTAACCCTTCCTTTCCTCGACCACTTAGAAACGAGCTTGTGAGCTTTGCTGCAAAAAACAGTCAGCTTGAGTTAGAGGGGACAGAAGATGTCGACGCTCAAGTGAATCTATCGGTAAGTTTTACTCCAAAGACCCCGTAAGGGCATGATCGGGAGCAGTAAAGGGGCGAAGCGCACACGCTTCGATCATGCTTCTGATTTTAGCATTGGGTCTATACCCGCTTGGGCCGCCTTTCGCAATCAATTCCTCCCAATATTTGATCATGCTATCCGACAGGTACTTGTTCAGACGGTTAAAAGGGATAGGCCATTTATGGTAATCCTCTGTATCTACTACAGCGAGTAAGCCATCTTTACAGAAGGGGAGGTTGAAAGCGAGTGCCAGATCGTTAAATCCGCCTTCCTGCAGCAGGATATAAACAGCATCGAGCTTTTTCTTGGTCATGGAACTGCTCTTCCACTTCGGGTAGTTATCAGTCTTTTGCAAAATTTCCATGTCCTCGACTATCAAGATTAGACTTTTAGGATAGGGGCCAGTGGCTTTAGGCTCTTGCGGCAAGATGTAGATCCATTTTCTTGGCACTTTGAAGAGCCATTCCAACTGGTACTTGGCAATGATCTCACGTGCCACTTGTGCGCCTGTAATTCGCCTCATGAACTGCTTCAGCTCATCGATCGGCTCGTCATCCGGGAAGATCTTGATCAAAACGTCTGGGAGCTTTTTATGCTTCGCCACTAAGGTTCTTCCGCTGCCGGGGCCCTTAACAGTAAAGTCTCCGTCTTTCAACGTGTCAATTGTGGAAATATAGCGCTTCTTCCGGAACATCTTCTCTAGCTTCGGCTTAACAGGATGCGTGTTTGGCAAAAGGTAGGGCGCGATCTGCAGCCACTCGTCTGTAGTGTAGTTAGGATAAGCTGCAACGATCGGGCCAGAAGAGGCGATCACTGTTCCATCTCTTAACGCTTCCACCTCAAACTGGGGAATATTCGCCGGTACAGGATAAGAGCGTTCTCTAGTGCAGGCAAAAGGCACGCGTTCGCCTGACTCGTCAACTGCATAGATCAGATATTCAACATCTGCATCCTGAAACTCCCATTGGAGTTCGAAACGGCACTCCGCGTCTAATTGAAGAGAAGCGGGGAGAGAGGGGAGTTCCGCCTGAATGGTTTCAAGCGGAACCATGCACACCAGCATGAGGAATAGTGATAGGAATTTCATAAACGGTTTATTTTGCCGCCATCACTAACCAGCGCAAGATTTTGTATGTTCCATCCACTAAGGCGCCAGTCATTACAGAAGCCGCAACCGATTTCCAAAACTCTGCCGTATCGTAGTAAAAAAGCAAGAAGGACAGCAACGTCGCAATGCCCGGCACAACATAGCCTGCCATATCTAATAGCTTCCGTTCCATTAACTACTCCAATTGATCGTTTAGGCTTTACCGCCGGTTTCTTTAGATGGCTCAGGCTTTCTCAAGAGAAAATGGTCTATAGAGAAAAATCCGGGACCGAATGCCCACACCAAAAGAGTCGTAACCAAAAAGATAAAGGGGGGTTGGTTTACAAACTGCGCTGGATCACTTGTCAGAACATACAATGACTCCACATGAGCCGTTGCATAAGCAACTACCATCACAATAGCTAATGGCGGAGAGACTAAGCGAGATAAAAATCCGATGGCCAAAAATGCACCACCAATCGTCTCCGTTAGAGCTGCAAGCCATGCACCCACCTCAGGATAGGGAACATTCATCGCAGTCAAGCTTTCGATAAACTTATCGATATCCTGCAGCTTCGCAAAACCTAGAATCACGAACCAAATCCCGAAAAACAGACGCATAGCAAGCAGTAGAGGAGATTGTAGTAATCCTCCAATCGCTCCAGATAAACGATCCAAAAATCCCAATAAATGTAACATAGTTGTCTCCTTAAGTGATCCCTTAAATTATGTATTTGTGGTTATTTCTGCAAGACAAAAGGAATTTTTTTACGCCTTCTTCCTAACTAGCATCGGACCCGTATCCGTCCACGTCATTTTGGGGTCATCGCCAAACAGTTGAATCACTGCATTTTTGACATCTTTCCATTCTTCCGCTGAAAAACTATTAAAAACTATTTGAGCCCAACTGTACTTAGCCGTCCTGGTCCATCCGTCAAAATTCCCTCTTAAAGTTTCCAACTCTGCTTGTAAAGCTTTAAATTTATCTTTATTTTTTTCAGGATCTAATTTGGACATTTCCTCTTGAATGCGGCTTTGTCGCGATGTAACATTTTTTTCAGAAAGATCGTCGCGAGTATAAAACACTCCCCAGTCGGCGATTTGCGCATTTCCTTCCGCATCCAAAAAGATGTTGTCTTCTTTGAAGTCTGCGTGCACATAACCCTTCGCTTCCATATTTCTTATCGTCTCCAACATCGCTGTAGCATTGTGCATTTTCTTTTCTTTAGACAAACTGAGACCAAGTCTGCTCGCTATTGCACTTGCTCCCATAGCTTTAGGGGTTCTATAGTTCCCATGAGATAATGGCATGGTAAATCCTTGCTCCCCATTCCTTAAATTAACCATCTTTTTGGAAGCGAAGATAGTGCCCCCGAACAGATCTTTCATGTTTCGGCTTATCTCGTGCTCTTTTCGAAGTACGGCCGTGTCTGACTTAACTTTAGCTTTTGCGATTGCCACGGGGATGGCCTGATTTAACGACTTAATCTGGATCCCTAGCTCTACATCTTTGAATGTACCGCTTCCCAAGTGGGCCTGACCGTTAAACCGCACAAACAGACTGCCTTTACGGAATGGATTTCTTGAACTTTTTAATACAGTCACAGTTCCAAGTCCCGCTAACTCAAGTTCAACCGATCCTTTCTTCCTCAGCTCAGCTTTCTTTCCGCTGTTTTTTAAGGTGTTTAATACCACATCGCCAATCGTCTGCGCGTTTTCCTTTAGTTTTTCTACCTTCTCTTTACCTTCAGCAGCTCCTATCGACTTCAATTGTGCATTCGCATTTTGTATTGGATTTTTCGCCTGATCCACCGGCTGCTTTTTGCCCGGAAAAAGTCTTCTAAAAAGCGAGGATGTTTTTTGAGGTGTGCTCGGTTCCTCTGTCTTCGGGGCATTATCGGAAATTACCTTATAGCTATTTACATAGGATTCCGATGATAAATGACTTTCATATCCTTGATCGTAAAAAGAGAATACATCTTGCGCGACTTGGCTAGTCTTATTACCTATTTCACTAAAATTGACATAAGTATTTTCCGATGAGGTAATTTGAGAAACTGGTTGATTATTATTTGAAACCGAGGCCATAAAACCTCTCGATTATGTATATAATATTATTATACTAAATATTTAATTTAATGTAGACCTCTTGTCAGTAAACACACAAATTCTTAATAATCCACCTTTAGAGACTAACGGAACAATTCTACGCTACATCCGCCCCATGGACTTTAGCAAGAGTAACTAACTCTTCGTGGACAGAATGAGGATAAATCCCTGATTTGATGCAAAATAAGCCATCAAAGGGCGTACCTTCAAGCAATGACGAAAATCCACTCAAATCAGAGGGGAGTTGTACAATGAGCGAAACCTTGTCTGCTTTGTCTTTCCACGCGGCGGAAATGGCTTCTTTTACAGTCGAGTGTAAGGCAGCCAGCTCCTCTTTCGAAGGCAAATACTCCTTCAACGCTGTCAGCTGGGGCTGATACACCACCAAAGGGTGCGGATCGTCAAAGAAAGGGGAGTGAGGATCAAGTAATGCACACTGCTGTGCCAAATCTTCCTGCCCATCTAAGCAGAAAATCACCTTTAATCCCTTTTCAAATGCTCTGGAGAGCTTATCTTGAATCGTCCCTTTTAAGCTTGCTTTCTCTTTTCGTGTACCCACCAAAACAAACTGCCCACCGGCGTTCTTTACCATTCCGGCAGCAATCGGAGCAGTAAATGAACCCTGAGAGCAATCATTCAGTTGCGTTGCTCCAAAAAGAATCCCGGAATCGGGAAAATGACCCGCCATCGCTTCCATTCTCGTAAACGGCAACGCCACAAAAAGAGATCTAAACAGCGCCTTTCCTTCATCCGTCACAGTATTCAGAAACTGCACATCGTCGTTTTCATTAAGATCAGCTTCAAGCTGAAGCACAAGATAGGGCGGGGTATTCTTCTTCATAACTCTATCCTAGTAGATGTGATGAATGCTTGCAACAGCCAAGAACATCTGACATAATTATGTCATGTTGAAAAAACAGATCTTTATGATTGCCGGGCCAAACGGAGCTGGAAAAACTACAACAGCCAAATTTATCATGTCCCAGCAAAAAACGATCCATGAGTTTATCAATGCAGATGAAATAGCTAGGGGACTTGCGCCAATGCATCCCGAAAGTATGGCACTTACAGCAAGCAAATTAATGATCCAAAGATTTAAAGAACTCCTCGCAACCAATCAAAGCTTTGCCTTCGAAACAACTGCCGCTGGAACTAACTATATAAAACATCTCCAGACAGCCCAGTCAAAAGGGTATGAAGTTCACTTATTCTTCCTATGGCTATCAAGTCCAGAATTAGCGATCGAACGCGTAGCAAGTCGCGTCGCTCAAGGTGGCCACAACATCCCAGAAGACACGATAAGAAGACGTTACATATTGGGTATGAAAAATCTCTATAAACATTATCTACCACTATGCAATGAAGCAACTATCATGGACAACTCTCTGACAGAATTAAAAAAAATAATCGCTGAAAAAAGTGCAATGGATGTTTTTTCTGTTAATGCACCAAAAATTTGGCAGCAAATTGAAGGAATAGCTCATGCGTAAGAAACTGATAGGTAATACTAGATCAATGCTATTGGAAGCTCATAGCAAGGGCGTAGAGATGGCCATTGATCTTTCCATACGAACGGGTGTACCGCTTGTCATTGAGAAAAATGGCAAAATCATTAAGGTTAAGCCTCAATTCAAATACGTTAAAGTGCCTATAGAT
>JBKEAL010000132.1:0-1302 GCA_047972195.1 Parachlamydiaceae bacterium | reverse complement strand
TGGCGTCCAGCAGAATGAAATGGGATGAACCGTATTCCAGCTTCAGTGCAGGTCTTGTCCCAAAGTTTCAGAGGGCCTGAACGCCCCGCATATCCGAACAACCTCAGGTTTTCTGGCACTTTTGGCCAACCACGGGGATACAGAACCGGAAGCGCCACCAACTCTTCTATCAGTTCAATCGGAATGGTAATCAGGCGGCTCTCGTGGCCCTTTGCACCAGGGATGAGGACTTTCCCCTCCTCTGCCCACACATGCCCCGGCTGCATCTCACTATCTTGGGAAATTCTAGCCCCCGTCGCGAACATCAGCATTCCCAATGCTGCTCTCCTCGGTGGTGCGTGTTGTCGCAAAAGCAAAATCCAATCCCAATCTGCCTGCGTGTATTTGGTTCGCCCCGTGATGCCGCGCCTCTTGTCTTGCGCGATCTTGTCTGCCTTGGAGTATCCCCTGATACGATACACGGTCCCATCTTCCGTATCGTGGAGATTGTTTATCACAGCCCTTACAGGCGTGATTACCTGCCGGGTCCAGGTGTCCGTGGAGGCCTCGGGATACAGCTCTGCGCCAAGGCTACGCACAAATTTTGGGCTGAGGTGCCTGATCTGAGAACTGCCAATTTTTTCCACGATTGGAATGAGGTATTTGGCCTCTTTCGGCTTTGCGCAGTATTTCAAAACAGCTTCTGCAAAGGTCATTTCCGAGGGGGACGGCTCAGTTTTCTTCACACCGTTCAAATGCTCATTAATTATGCGCTTTTCTTCATCCTGGCACCATCGCCATGCGCCTGCCTCTTCAGATGCTCCAGTGCTTTGCCGGTAGTATTCTGTGAGACGCTGGCCTTGATATTCGACATGCCCGCGAACCCACCACTTTGAGCCACGCTTGTAGGGTTCGAGCGACATAGCCTCGTGCTTTCAAATATATGATCAATCTGTTCCGGCGTAATGAGCATCGTTCGTCCAAGTTGGCAAAAGGCATTCAGTCTGCGGGACGTTTCTTTCAGCCACCTCACTGAAACCTGGATGTTCCGCTTCGCCAGTTCGTTGACCCACGCCTCCGGTGTTTGCGCAGCACTGAGGACAGAGCATTGCTCAATCATGTGCCCTGTCCGACGCGAAATTCGGTTTCACCATGTTTGCGTCGAGGAATTCTTCAATTGCACCTTCTGGCACGTGGATTGTCCGACCGATGCGAATGTGACGCAATTGGTTCGCCTGAATGAGCAACCGCACCCGGCGTACAGGCCATCCCAACCGCTCTGCCAGTTCCTTCGGACTCTCAAAGTTGACTTGCATATGCACT
>JBKEAL010000077.1:0-6784 GCA_047972195.1 Parachlamydiaceae bacterium | reverse complement strand
GGGATCGGCAAGTATTTAGGCATTGAGAAGAAGCCGAACCATCTTGGCGTAATGAGCGATTTTTTCCTGATCGAGTATGGAGAAGGCGGAAAGCTGTATGTGCCTACTCAGCAAGCCTATTTAGTCAGCAAATACATCGGCGCTCATGAAGAGATGCCCCGCTTGCATACTTTAGGCTCGACAAAATGGAAACGCACACGCGATCAAACCCAAACAGCCATTTTAGGCTATGCCTCAGAGCTATTAGATCTCTATGCAAGAAGAGAAATGCGCGGAGGTTTTGCCTTTTCCGGCGATAGCGATGAGATGCAGGCGTTTGAAGAAGAATTTCCCTATATCGAAACGGAAGATCAGCTGTCGGCTATTTCAGAGATCAAAGAGGACATGACCTCAGAAAAAGCGATGGATCGATTAGTGTGCGGGGACGTTGGCTATGGAAAAACGGAAGTGGCGATGCGGGCTGCCTTTAAGGCTGTAGTGGATGGAGGTAAGCAGGTGGCCGTCCTAGTTCCCACCACAGTGTTAGCGATGCAGCATTACGAAAACTTTCAAGATAGGATGCGCAACTTCCCGATTAACATAGGCGTACTGTCCCGATTCCGTTCTCCAAAAGAGATCCGAGAGACTTTAAAAGGCGTTGAGGAGGGTAGTGTCGACATTTTGATTGGTACGCACCGCATCATTAGTCAGGATGTGCGCTTTAAAGACCTCGGTTTAGTGATCATCGACGAAGAACAGCGCTTCGGCGTTAAAGCAAAAGAGCACTTAAAGAAAATCAAAACGGGAGTGGATTGCCTCACGCTATCTGCTACGCCTATCCCACGAACACTCTATATGTCTCTGGTAGGCGTGAGGGACATGTCGCAGATCAGCTCGCCTCCTCAAGATCGCTTACCGATCAAAACCATTTTGGCTGAACCGCATCAAGAGATCGTCAAAAACGCAGTGATCCGCGAGCTTTCTCGCGATGGTCAAGTGTATTTCATCCACAACCGCGTGGAATCGATTTTAGATGCAGCGAGCAAGTTAAAAGAGCTCGTCCCATACGCCAAGATCGTCGTAGGCCATGGACAGATGGACAGCGATGAATTGGATGAAGTGTTCCACGCCTTTAAAAATGGTTCTGCAAACATCCTTGTTGCCACATCGATCATTGAAAACGGCATCGACATCCCAAATGCCAACACCATCCTCATCGATCGGGCCGACCGATTCGGCCTTTCTGATCTCTATCAGATGCGCGGCAGAGTCGGAAGATGGAACCGCAGAGCCTACGCCTATTTTCTCGTTCCCAGTTTGAAGCGGCTGCCGGAAATGTCCCAAAAGCGGTTGAATGCCCTAGCAGAGGCTAGTGGCTATGGCGGTGGCATGCGGTTGGCCATGCGCGATCTGGAGATCCGCGGCGCAGGCGACCTGCTAGGAATAGAACAATCCGGCCATGTTGCCTCAGTAGGATTCCATCTTTATTGCAAAATGCTCAAACGGACGATCAAAACCCTGCAAGGCAAACTACCAGTCTTTGTCACAGAAGTGAAAATCGAAGTGCCCTTCAACGCGAACCTACCTGATGAATACATCGGAGAAATGTCCCTAAAGCTTGAATTCTACCAGCGCCTAGGCGAAGCGATGGCCTTAGAAGAAGTCGACGCTATCTACGCAGAGCTAAAAGACCGCTACGGAGCCCCTCCTGAACCTGTCGAGTGGCTCTACCGATTGACCCGTCTGAAAGTGTACGCACAAACCCACGGCATTACCCAAATCAAGGCAGAAAAGTTCACCTTGCATTACGAAAAAATCCGCGGTAAGGAAAAGCAGGAAAAATCCCTGCTTATCCCCCTCATCAAAAAGCCCGAAGAGGTGGATTCTGTCTGGGTCAAGGCTTTATCTAAATAACGCCTTGTAAAATTTTAATTGATTGTTTATAATATAATCCAAAAATTATAATTAGGTACACTATGATTCCAGAATATCAACCAATAAAAGACTCCGGACCGAGGAATTTCTTTAAAAACTTCTGGCAACCGTGGAATGCACCCAAGGGAGAGCGCACGGCTCCGATTATCGGGTTTATAGCAGCTACGATCTTGTTTCTTCCTTTATTTCTTCCAGCGGTGGCTATCGCAGCTCTAATTAAACGGGTGGCCAAGCCTATCAAAGAATCAGCTCCTCATGTCCAAGACTTGGCAGACCGAGTGACTAATTCGGTAGAGAATTCCAGTACTGAGAGAAGTTCCGAATCCTCTTCGGTGGACACCGGTTTTGAAGAAAGGAATAATTTCTTGCAGACCGCGAAAGATCGAAGACAAGAGTTTTTAGACGCCCTGGAAGGATTACCACCAAAGAAGAAGGCATTTTTAGAGACTAGAGAAATTCTTTGGGATACTTTAGGTGGCCTTAATGGAATTATAGATGACTTAGAATCGTCGATAGATGACAGTGCAAAGTTCAGTACATTTGTAAGAGAATTTCGTTTTCAAATGCGTGTGCTTAACCCTTACATTGAACATTTGGATGCGATGATGGAAGCAGCTGAATAAGAAAAAGTCGAGCCTGCAGAAGATGAAAGCAATGTCAGAATTCAAGAATTGGAAAAAGACATTGAAGAGTCTCAAAAAGCTCTTGAAAAAGTGCAACTGGACAAAGTTAAACTAGAGAGCAAACTGGAAGCACATGAGAATAACCATCGCGACCGATTAGAGAAAGATGAAAACATGGCTGATAAACTTGTGGCGAGAAAGCGCGAAAGGTTAAGAGGGGAAATCAAAACTTTAGAACGCAACATCGACGATCTTCAACAGACGATTGAATATTACCAAGAAGAGAAACTCAAAATAGAAAATGAGTAAAAATTTTTGGGCACGGACACGCTCACTTACCCATAAGTTCGGATTTTTTATCGCAAAGACTAAGAAGATAAGAAGAGGCGCAGAGAATAGATAAATGGAAAGAGGCGCGGTTAAAAGATCAGAAAATCGTTCAGCTTGATCGATCGAAATTCTGATCTTTTAACCGCGCCTCTTTCCATTTCGATTATAGAAAGCATTGCTTTGCATGCTTTCTAAGAAGGGTCATAATTTCTTTGCGTTCTTCGCGTCTTTGCGATGAAAAAATCCGAGAGTTTTGGGCAAGGGATTTAAGTGGCTGTCTCAAATCGGCGTCGTGTGCCCCTAAATGCCCCTTTAGCATGATGTGAGAGAGATTTTTCGACGCCTTTCAGCACTTCTACGCCGAGTTCGACGTGCTCGCTGGTGTGTTTGGCGAACACTTGCTCGGAGCTCTTTTTCGTTTTGATGCCGTTGGGGTCTAAGGGAAGGTCTGAGATTAGGAGAAGTGCTCCTAAGGGGAGTCTGTAGCTATAGCTAGCCATGAAGAGGGTAGCGCATTCCATTTCAATGGCCTGAGCTCTGCTGATAGCCAATTTTTCTTTAAAGGCGGGGTTGAACTCCCAGAAACGTTTGTTTGTCGTGTGGGTAATGCCGATGTGGTAGGGGACGTGATTTTCTTCCAGGACGTTAGTCACGCACTTTTGCACAAGAAAGTTGGCCATGGCAGGTACGTCCGTTGGAAAATAGAAGTCTGAGGTCCCTTCTCCGCGGATTCCTGCAATTGGAACGAAAAAGTTACCGATCGCATAATTTCTTCTTAATCCTCCACACATGCCGAGCAGAAGGGACGCTTTGATAGGGAGGAATGCAATCAGGTCGAGCACTAGGGCTGCAGCGGGGCTTCCGATCTTAAAATCGAGACTAGAGATCTTTTCTTCAGGGCAGTGGGCGGTTTTGAACATCGACCCTTCAATGATCTTAAGGCCTCTTTTTTCTGCAAAGTAGTGCACATATTTGGGGAAGTTGGTCAAAAGAAGATAGGGTTGAAAGTCGTCAACCGAAGAGCCTGAATAACGTTCCAGTGTGTCTCTCGCGATTTTTTCTTCTCTTGGATCGTATTCATGAGGCTGGAATTGTGCTGTATCCATGTTACTCCCAGGTAAATTCAGGTTGTGGGGACTCGCCGAAAAGCGGACCGACGGGGTCGGGCTTTCCTTTGCAGGCTTTAAATGTGTTTTTGCATTTCGGGCAGGTTAACTCTTTGCTGAACTCGCCCATATTGTATGCGTAATCTTGGCGTGATTCAAAAATGTAGCGGCAGTTAGGGCATCTTTCATAACTAAGATGAAGAGGCCACGTGTGTGTCATCCTTTCGCGACTCCTCTTTGTTGATGCCGGGATGATACGCTTCTCCCCAGCCAAAATATCCATGCATTTCGCATCCAATAATTCCTTTCCCTGGTTCGACAGGCTCTTTGACCAGCAAAGAATCTTGCGGATAGTCTTTGTATTTTCTTGCCCACATCTTGTGATTCTTATAAAATAAGAGCTAATTAAATTCGAGGTACGTTTTATGGCACAAGTAAGCACAAATGAAATGAAGGGCGGCGTTAAAGTCGAAGTTGAAGGCCAACCTTATGTGATTGTCTCTAATGAATTTGTTAAACCGGGTAAAGGCCAAGCATTCAACCGTGTTAGATTGCGCCATTTGAAGACAGGCAGAGTATTGGAGCGTACGTTCAAGTCAGGCGAAAAAGTGGATCTAGCCGACGTTGAAGAGGCGCAGATGCGCATGCTGTACAAAGAGGGAGACGGTGTTGTGTTTATGGACGATACCTCTTTTGAGCAAGTCAGCATTCCTCTGGAAAGCATTGGCGACACAGCGCAGTGGCTGATGGACGACCTTCTTTATGAAGTGATTTTCTACAAAGGGACGCCAATCACAGTAGAGCCTCCTACGTTCCTGGAAATGGAAATTGTTGAAACTGCTCCGGGTGATCGTGGTAACACAGCGTCAGGCCGCGTGATGAAGCCTGCGGTCACAAAGAATGGCGCAAAAATCCAGATTCCAATTTTTATCCAGCAAGGCGAAGTGGTCAAAGTGGACACGCGCACAGGCGAATACGTTTCCCGAGTGAATGAATAGGATCGAGATTTTAAAAGACCGCGCGGCTCTGCTTGCCAGATCGCGCGCATTTTTCGACTCACGAAAAATGACAGAAGTCGATTGTCCACTGCTCACATCAAAAGCCTCTGTCGACCTGCACATTGATCTCATTTCCGCACTGTTTAGCGAAAAAGAGACGCGTTATCTCCATTCCTCTCCAGAATATGGTATGAAAAGGCTTTTAGTTGAAGGCATTGGCGATTGCTACCAGCTCGCTCACGTTTTCCGAGATGGAGAAGTGGGGCGCAAGCATAATCCGGAATTCATGATGGCCGAATGGTACCGCGTCGGCATGCCCTTTAAAGACTTCATCGAAGAAACATTAGATTATATCCGCCTATTTTTGGGCGATATCCCTTCAGAAACGATCAGCTATAAAGAGGCGTTTTTAAAATACCTTTCTATCGACCCCTTCTTAGCCACAGAGCAAGAGTTGATTCAGCTTATTCAAGAGCAGGATGTAGCTCCCTATCCATCTCTTTTTGAAGAAGGTCGTGACGCACTCCTGAACGTGCTTCTCGGGTCGTTGATTGAACCTAAGCTTGGCGATGGAAAACTTACTGTATTAAGCCACTACCCCGCATCGCAAGCGGCCTTGGCCAAAGCTGTCGAGACTGATGGAAATCGCGTCGCCTTGCGCTTTGAGGTGTATTACAAAGGGGTTGAGTTGGCCAATGGTTACGACGAATTGGCATCCCCACAGGAACAGCGCATGCGTTTGACTCAGGCCAATGAAGAACGTGTTCTCCATGGCAAGAGGCCGCTGCCTATCGATGAGTCCTTTCTTGAAGCATTAGAGCGCGGATTGCCTCAGGCGTGCGGCGTCGCTTGCGGTTTTGATCGATTGATGATGCTCAGGCATCAGAAGTCGCATATCTCCGAAGTGATTCCCTTTGGTTGGGAAGAAGCTTAGGGTCCTAGCAAAATTTTATATGGATGCGGAGCTGCTTCAACCCCTCTTCAAGGGCTGGGTGAGTAGGGCTTCCTTCGATTCCAGATTCCACCAGATACATGGATAAATGATCAATTAAAGTTTTTAAAAGAGTTTTGTCGAATTGAGCGTAATGCGGTAGAACTTTCAAGAACCAGTTTTCTCTAAATGGCGAAAAAGCTGAGTCCCAAAAACAGTCGAGGCAACGCACCATTTCTGTAGGAGAGAGATCGCTCTCTTCAAATGTCGGCGTCAAGAAGGCTATTTCTCTGGCTAGTTTAAAGCGCCTTTCTAACATGCCATTGGCTGCCATTTTAAGAAATAACCCATAAAATCTTTCTGCAATGTCGGGTCTATGATAGTCCATGGAATCGGATTCAATCAGGCAAAATAGCCAATCGTATAGTTCCATTTCGTCGTGGGGAAGTTCTCTCGGGAGAATATGCGGCAATAGGAAGATGAGATCATCTGGAGGAATGGGGAGTCGATGATGCAGCTTTTCAGCAAGAGCAAGTTTAATTTGCGATGATCCTCTGCCGTTTCGGATGAAATTTTGGCATTTTTGTGAGTCTGATTCAAAATATTCCTTTAAATTATCAGCTGTCAATGAATAGAGAAGGAGAGAGACCTTTCCTTGATATGCTTGTAAAATGTCTAAGTATGGTCCGGGGTTGCTGAGGATGAGAGCCGTTGCCGTTTCGAATGCGTATTTCTTTTCTTCAGGGACGACATATTGCGGAGTTCCTTTCAAGACGTAACTTACACAAAGATAGGTGAAAAAATCTGAATAGGAAAGGTCTCTGGAGAACCTCTCGGCTGCATTTTTTAAAAAGACTTCATCGGCAGGAAGAGTCAAGACGG
>JBKEAL010000012.1:0-2874 GCA_047972195.1 Parachlamydiaceae bacterium | reverse complement strand
TGAATGCAAAGGACAGCTCTTATGTAACCGGAACCGTAACCAACCTAGATGGTAAATTCAATGTGAGCGTAAAATCCGGAAGGTATATTACTCAAATTTCTTTTATTGGATATTCTGATCACTTTGTCAATGTAAGTCCACAAAAAACATCTGTAGGAGATGTGTATATGAAAGAAGATGCCATTATGTTAGGAGAAGCTGTTGTAGAAGCCAAAGCTATAGAAATACAGGTAAAAGGCGACACACTGGAATATAATGCAGATTCGTACAAAGCACAAGAAAGCGATGTGATAGAAGATATGATAAAGCGGATGCCCGGAGCCGAAATCGATGAGAACGGAAAGATTACGATCAATGGGAAAGAGGTGAAGAAATTTCTTGTTGATGGTAAGGAATTTTTCAGTGACGACCCTAAAGTCGCTTCTAAAAATCTTCCAGCCAGCATGGTAGATAAACTGCAGGTCCTCGACCGAAAATCAGACATGTCCCAGATGACCGGATTTGACGATGGAGATGACGAAACTGTCATAAACCTTACAATAAAAAAAGGCATGAAACAAGGTGTATTCGGCAATGCTTTCGCAGGATTGGGAAACAAAGACAGGTATGAGGCAAACGGCATGGTCAATTATATGCGGAATAATAGTCAATACACATTACTGGGAGGTGTAAACAATACAAATAATGCCGGATTTACAGATTTCGCATCTAATACATTTGGCGGTAGAGGTGGCGGTCGAATGAGATTTGGTTCGAATAATGGCGTGGCAAAGACAATTAATGGTGGATTTAACTTCGCAACAGAGTATTCCGATAAGCTAAAATATGGAGGAAATATCCGCTACGGTTCGGTAGATAACGATGTATCTACAACCTCATCCAAGCGGTATACAGGTACTGACCAGTTGGAAACTACGACTTCTTATGGAAATAATAAAAGTGATAATTTTGGCGCAAATTTTCGTTTTGAATGGACGCCGGACGAAATGACGAAAATCATTTTCCGTCCAAACGTACAATACAATAAAAACCGAAATGATCAGGTCGCTGAAAGTGAGACAACTTTTTCAGGAAATACAACGGAAAATTATTCAGAATCTTCTAATAATACCTCAGAAGGAAAAGGAATATCACTAAGTGGAAATCTCGATATAAGCCGGAAATTGAACAATGAGGGACGTGTGCTGAGCTTCACCTTTTCCGGAGGATATAATAAATCTGATAGTGAAGGTTATGATTATTCACATTCTATATATGCCGACCCTTTGAAAAATGATTCCATCCGTGACCAAAAATCGTTGCAGGATGATAAAAGTTACAATTGGCGCGCATTTATTTCTTATGTAGAGCCTTTGGGAAGGAATAATTTTTTACAATTGACATATAATATACGCAATAATCATTCTGAAACAGACAGACGTACTTTTGACAGAGACGCGGAGGGGAAATATGATATGGTGGCAGAGGCATATACACGGAATGTAAAGAATGACTTTCTTAATCAGAATGTATCTTTAAACTTTAAATCGATAAGAGAAAAATTTGATTACACATTAGGGGTAGGTTTGGAGCCATCCCGATCTAAAACCAGTATAATTCAGCCTGGAGAGGAAGAAAAAGATATTAAACCTCGTAATTCACTTAGTTTTGCACCTAACGGACAGTTCAACTATAGATGGGATAAAAGGCATAACATCCGATTGGATTATAACGGAAGAACTACTCAGCCAACAACTACTCAGTTATACGATGGTATTATTTCACAGAATGGTTTTAATGTAATATATGGTAACCCTGATTTGAAGCCGAGTTTTGCTCACAGAGTACGACTGCGCTATCAAAAATTCAATACTGAAACTACCTCAAATATGATGGTCTTTGGTAATTTTAATTTAACCAATAATGCAATAGTTAATATTACTACATATCAGGGGCAATCCAGGGAGACAACATATAGGAATGTGAACGGGAATATGGATGGAAACTTACGCTTCATATTCAATACACCACTTCAGAATAAAAAGTTCTCGTTTAATACTATGACAATGGGGGGATATCAACGAGAAAATACCTATGTAAATACAAATGACATTACATCCAAAAACAAAGCAGATATCTATAGTCTCCGTGAAAATATAGGGTTACAATTCCGTACAGGAGCATTAGGTGATGAAATAAAAACATTAAGAGATACCCGTGTATTATTCAATGTCAGTGGGAATTTTTCTTATAATAATATAAAAAATACGATATCCACACAATCAGACCAGGAAGTGTTTACTTATGGAGGCAAAGGAGATTTTTCTTTTTATCTACCTTATGGATTGACTTTGCAGTCTGACATTCAGTATTCGACAAACTCCGGGTATTCTACAGGCTATAAGCTGGACGAATGGTTATGGAATGCTTCATTGACCTATGACATGGATCGTTTGATGAAGGGCATCTTTAAACATAGATACACGGGCAATACTTCGGTACGCTTCAAGATATATGATATTTTACAAGAAAGAAGCAATATAAACAATCAACAGACAGCACAATATATACAAGAAAGTATTTCCAATACGATCAATAGCTACTTTATGGTTCACCTCATATATAAGTTCCAAATATTTGGTAAAGGAACCAAAAGCAGCGATCTGGACACAGGTAACAGAGGTTGGGGAGGCAGAGGCCATAGTGGACCTCCTCCGGGTGGCCCTGGTGGTCCAATGATGTAATAAATGATAATCCGTGGAAACCACGGATTATTTTATTTTGTAACTCGAAAGAATTAGGTATTAAACTTATAAAAAATACCTAACAATAGGGATTGTTAAAAGAATACAAATTGTATACTTTTGCAGCTTATTTAATTATATCATACCTTGT
>JBKEAL010000279.1:0-1085 GCA_047972195.1 Parachlamydiaceae bacterium | reverse complement strand
ACAGATACACTGACCGCTCTGAAAGCAGTACGCCAACGGACTGCGGCCACGCTGGTCTGCAAACGCGGCGCGCTGGGGTGTTCCGTATTTGAAGGCGCTATTGCCGATGACTGGTCCCAGGTTGCGTTACACAGCGGTGTACGTGTTGACGTTCTGAATGTGCTGGGCGCCGGTGATGCCTTTATGTCAGGCCTGCTACGCGGTTGGCTGAACGATGAAGGCTGGGAAACAGCGTGCCGCTATGCTAACGCTTGTGGTGCTCTGGTGGTTTCCCGCCACGCCTGCGCACCCGCGATGCCGACCCGGTTGGAGCTGGATAATTATCTTGCCCGAGAACACTCAGTTCTCCGCCCGGATAAAGACAGCCAGCTTAACCATTTGCACCGTGTCACCACGCGTCAACAACAATGGCAGGAATTGTGTGTGTTCGCATTTGATCACCGCAAACAGTTGGTCGATATTGCCCATGAAGTCGGGGCGAATGAAGCACAACTACCGGCACTGAAGATGCTGCTTCTGGAAGGAGCCAGGAAAGCGGCAAAAGAAGCGGGGCTTAAGGACAACAGCGGTATTTTGGCCGACACCACATTTGGCCAGGATGCACTGAATGCCATTACAGGCGAAGGGTGGTGGATTGGGCGCCCCATTGAAATGCCCGGGTCTTATCCTTTGCGCCTCGAACACGGCAACATTGGCTCGCAGCTTATCGACTGGCCACTGGAGCATGTAGTGAAATGCCTGGTGTTCTACCACCCGAACGACCCACAAGCGCTGTGTGAAGAACAGGAAGCCCTGATCAGTGAAGTGTGGCAGGCTTGCTGCAAATCAGGCCATGAGTTGCTGCTGGAAATTATTCTGCCGCGGGATAATCCAGACCAGGATGAACGCCACTATGCCCGGATTGTCGAACGGTTTTATCAGTTGGGTATTCAGCCAGACTGGTGGAAACTGCCTTCTCAACAACCGGCCAGTTGGCAGGCGATAAGCCAGCTAATCGAGCACTACGATCCGCTTTGCCGGGGGATTGTCATTTTAGGCCTTGATGCGCCAGAAAAAGAACTGAAAGCGGGATTTGCTGCGGCGGC
>JBKEAL010000255.1:0-5771 GCA_047972195.1 Parachlamydiaceae bacterium | reverse complement strand
ACAACTACCACTGGAACGTCGTCGATCCTAGATTCCATTCGCTGCATGAGTTTTTTGAAGAGCAGTATGAGGAGCTAGCAGAAGCGTGTGATACGATCGCCGAGAGAATCCGAGCGGTAGGTGCCAAATCCCCCGGTTCGATGAAAAAATTCCTGTCTCTCACCTCGCTCACGGAATCTGAAAAGGAGCGATCGGGCAAAGAGATGCTTCAGGATCTATTGAAAGACCATGAAAAAATGATTGCCGAGCTGAAAAAAGAGGTGGAGATCGCAGATGCGCTGAACGATCCGGGTTCTTCAGATCTTTGCGTACAGCGATTGAGAAGCCATGAAAAGTCAGCCTGGATGATCCGCAGCCATTTGGAGGGTTAAGATGAAAGCAGTCGTCATTGAAGCGTTCGGCGGCCTGGATGAGCTTAAACTTCAAGAAATGCCCGTTCCACAGATCCAAGACCATGAAGTGCTGATCGGTGTGGAATACGCAGCCGTAAATCCTGTCGACTGGAAAATCCGCGAAGGATACCTGGAAAGTGCCTTGCCCCATGAATTCCCCCTGATTCCCGGATGGGATGCGTCTGGAGTGATCACTTCTGTAGGTAAACACGTCAAAAACTTCAAAGCGGGAGATCTCGTTTACGCCTACTGCAGAAAGCCCACTGTGCATGGCGGAACTTACGCTGAATATGTCGCCCTGGATGCCGCCAATGTCGCCAAGAAACCGACCAACATCTCATTTGCCCAAGCCGCTGCCATCCCCCTTGCAGGATTAACGGCCTGGCAGGCGCTCTTTGACTTCTGCCACTTGAAAAAGGGGCAAACGATCTTGATCCACGCAGGCGCAGGCGGCGTGGGAGGCTTTGCGATCCAGTTCGCTAAATACGCAGGAGCCAATGTCATCACCACCTGTTCCAAAAACAACTTCGACTACGTCAAAAAACTGGGCGCCGACCATATCATCGACTACAGAAAAGAGGACTTTAGAGAGGCCGTGCGCAAAATCGCCAAAGAGGGCGTCGATATTGCCTTCGACACCGTCGGCGGAGACACTCTAGCAAAAAGCCTTGAAGTCGTGAAGAAAAATGGCACTCTCGTCACCATCGTGCAGCACCTTGGGCCCGAATATGGTGCCAAAGCCCAAGTCAGAACAGGCTTTGTTTTCGTTCGTCCCGACGGACAGGAACTGGGTAACATTGCCAAACTGATAGAATCCGGCATCGTCCTCCCTCCTGAAATCCAGGAGATGCACCTAAACGATGCAGCCAAAGCGCAGGAAATAAGCAAGCTCGGCCACACCCGCGGCAAAATCGTCCTCAAAATCCGATAAACCACTTCGTAGCCCATAAGCTCGGATTTTTTGAAACGCAGAGGCGGGGAGTCGGAGAGGCGCAGAGAAGGAAGATAAATTTCCATTTTAAAATATTTGCGTCCTAGCAACTATCGACTAGACAGAATATTTGACTTTCTCTGCGGCCCTCCGTCTCCCCGCCGCTGCGTTGAAAATTCAAAATGGTTTAGGCGCCTTCGTCGACGGTTTTGAGCTTGGGTTTGAGGGTGTCGATTTCGGGGCCGATGACGGAGTAGAGCAGCGTGTAGAGGTGCCGCTCTAGTTCTGGATAGCGTTTGGAGAGCCAGATCCTGAACTTGTAGGTTTTGCTAAAGAGCTCTTCGTGGTACACTTCGGGGCGCTTGAAACGCTCTTCTTGAGAGAGTTGACCTACGTCGATGTGGATGGGAGAGCCGTCAAGAACGCCTGTGTTTTGCATGAGGGCGTGGTCGTTGTCGCCAAATCCTGAGCGGTATTCTGCAACCAGGCTGGCAATCAACTGGTTTAGCAGCTCTTTTGCTTTTCCGGTCTCATTGGCTGCCATGTAACGTGAAATCGTAGGGCAGAGCATTCCTGCTTTTCTCTGTAGCAGAAAAGCCGTGTCTGTGGTGTCAATTTCGTGTGAAAAGCCTGCTTTGTCGATGATCTGGATTTTTTGGTCGAAGGAAGATTCTTCCGGCAAGTGCATGTAAACAACCCCAGTCTCGCTAGGAAGATCTTCGTAGGCGATCCTCCAGCTATCCAGGAGCTGTGCAAGCTTTTCCTTTTTCTGGGCGATTTTTTTATCTCGATAGGTATCCACAGGAGGTAAAAAGGTGAGATAGTCGAGATAAGCTTGCGGTTTAAAGCGCTGCAGCTTCAAAAACTTTAAGACAAACTGGGAATCGGCGCTTTCAAAGACGTAAGATTGGCAACCCTTTCCGAGATACTTATAGGGCTGTGCAAGAGCGGTTTCGATCCGCCTCCATTCTAGCGGTGAAGGCTGTTGGAGCGCCAGCTCTTCCATTTTAGGCATGCCGGTAATGTTAGATAGAGTAAAGCCCCCAGTGACCTGGAAATAGAGCCTTCCTGCTCCATAGAGAACAAGTAGGACGAGCAATAAGCGTACGATCGCTTGGGCTTTTCGTTTCATAGCAAATGACTATACCGAGGCTTAAGTTTCATGGCAAGGCGCCATTCTGCCGTTTAAATCCCAGGCGAGTGCGCCATGTTCGTCGACATAATCCACAGGCAATTTATGCACTGCCTCTGCACCTACTTTCAACGATCTTCTAAAAATCATAAAGGGAAGCTTCATCGATTTGCGGGAAGCTTCGTTAAACACAAACTCTAACCGGGATGAAAGTTGCCAAACGTCTCTATAGAGCTTTCGATACAAGCGCTTTTCATCGCCATGCAGCTCTCCCAGAGAGCCTAAATTATAGAGACCTTCCTGATATGGCGTCACTTCCATTTCTGTGTAATCGCGCACCTTCTCACCCGTTTTTGTTCGAGTAATTTTTCTTCCATCGAATTTAATAGAGCCTTTTCTTGGAGTAGCATCGTCCTGATGCCATCTTGCACCGTGCAAGGGCATCTCTGACAAATCGAGAGGTTTTGCCTGTTTAGAACGGCTGTTCACTGCGGCGTCATAAGAGAGCCAGGCAAGCTCCTCTTCTTCTTCCTCAAGAGTTGCAACGGCTCCGAGGCCCATCTCTCCACCAGCTGTCACCACATCGCCTGTTTCGTGACGCTTATAGATCGAATAACTCACATCATGCGCCTTAAACATTTCCGCATGTTTTTTGCCATATTTAGCAAAGGCCTCTACATCGCTTCGATTGATTCCTGGTTCCTGGAAGAAATAGCCCTGGCATTTCTTTTCAGGCAGCGGCATGCGTCCATCGAGGGCCATATAGCGAGCGATGGCCATCTGTGCTGAACCGCCGCCCAAGCTTTGACCGCAGAAAATGAGATCTGTCGCCTGTTTATCTTCTACCCTCTCACGTCGTTCTTCGGCCAGTTCTTCCAGATCTTCCAGAGAGAGGTCTTCTTCTGTTGAAGATTCAGCCGGTTCAAAATTAGCAAGTTTCTCAAGATCTTGAATCAGCTCTTCTGCCTGCCTGCAAACGACCGGAAGGTCCGCTTTCTGCTCCTTGATCTTTATGGCTAACGCCTGAAGGCTCTTGATGTCTTCTTCTCTTTCATCTTCTGTTGGCTCTTTCTTATTTTTATAAACATACTTTTCGATCATGTCTGCAAGGATGTCTTTTCTCGATGCTTTGATGAAAGAGCGCAAGTCTCCAGCCATAAAAGGAAAAAAGACCATGTTCAAGAGCTGGTCATGTTTTTGAAGAATCTGCCCCAGATCTAGTAACTTGTTAGCTGAATCTAAAGCTTCGTTAGCTTTTGCAACATAAAGTTTTTGTTCCTCACCATCCTCGCAAGCTTTCGCTTGTTCCAGATAACCTACCCACACAGGGATAGTTCTTTCCTGAATGAATCGGCGCATATAGGGGTCGATTGTGTAGGAGCCAAGATAGCCCGGAGAATTCATATGGTTGAAGTCGTTGACGATCGTATCGGACCAGTTCATTGCATAGGAGTCTGTCGTCGTACTGCGGAAAAGCAATATCGCAGGTTTCTGTTTCTGCTCAGAAGGGTCTTCCAAGGTGTAGCACATGTTAGCACCGTTGGTGATGCAGCCTGAAACAACATAGTAGCCGCCCATAAACTGAGGTGCAGGTAGAATCGCTCCCACACGCGGCCCTTGGGAGTCAACGCGCAATAAATGCTTCTTCACGACGACGTGGGACAACAATTCTTGATACGCTTCCTCTGTCTTGCACTGCTTCAACCTCTCTGAAATCTGCATCAATTCTTGCTGATCGACCCAGGGCTGGTACATATCCCGATCGGCTACTGTATAGGTTGTCGAGATGGGCAAAACGATTTTTTTCCCAGTGGTTGCCAGCTCTTTTTCTTTGGCTGTAAATTCCAAAAGCCCGCAGGCCGCCTGCATCGAATTTCTACGAAACATGCGTTCAAATTTGGCGCTGCCAACCTCGTCTAGGCGCTTCTGTTCGCGTTCTGTTAACGGTTGATTGCTTCTATAGCGCTGAATGAAGTCTTGAACGTCGGCAAATTCGATATTGGAAGCTCCAATGTTCATGCGGTAGACAAGTTCAGGGGTAACCCCTTCCGATAGATCTAATCCGTAAAAGTCGATGATCTGATCGAACTTTCTTTGCCCATGCATAGCAATGAAGTGCTCTTGCCAAGCTTCACAAGCCGCTTGACGCATTTCAGCGTCAGCTCCCTCTTTTTTGACTAGTTGCAAGTCGCCCTGATTCAGCACAATCACAAATTGGGTAGTTTGGTTTACATTTTTAAAAATAGGTTCATGTTTTTGATTCGCTTTCGCGGCGAGGCTGCGGAAGGAATATAAGCTGTTGAGGGGCTGGGATTCGTAGACATCGCGATCTTTTTCTTCTACTTTCCCACAAGAGAAAAAAGAGCGTCTAACTTTAAATCTCTCATAGCGGCCTTCGGCAGATTTGAGTTTAAAGGGGAAGATGCGCCTGCAGATTCTTCGGAATAGAGAGTTTTCGTTGATGCGCACCACTTTCCACTTTTTGCCTCGATGGACAAAAGAACACGACTTTTGGCTGCCGATGATTTTAGAGGCTTTTTTAGCCACTCGATACTCTGATTCTGAGTAACTCTTGCTGTTGACTTCGAAGATACGGCCGTTATGACCTTCATTAGCGGAGTAAAACTGGTGGTTTTCGATCCGTAAAAATGTTCTCATAAGCACCCTAAAACTTTATTTTTCCTTATATAATATTAAAACCTCCTTCTTAAAGTCAACTAAAGACTCGGGATTTAAATAAAACATATGGCCAGAAGGGTATTTTTTAATTACAATCCTCTCGTTTTGAGAGGAAGATAAATCCATGTGCTGGATCATGTACTCATTGGCAAAAGACGGGATAGCCAAGTCGTATTCGCCCATCGCCACCAACACTTTCACGTCCGGATTTTGAATAAGCAGCCCTTTTAAAGGGCGATAGGCGGTCACGTATTGATTGCCTTTACCCCAATTCCAGTTAGTAATGGCCACTAATGACTTATACTCTTTGATTTCCGGCCACTTCAGTTCTTTGCCGAGGTATTGGTTGAAAGCGGCGGTCATCGCCCCAAATATGGCTTCCAAACTCGGGTCGTAATCCCCACCTAGTTCACCTAAGCTTGCGCCCGTCATAAGGGAATCGAACCTTCCAACCACAAGCTCTTGATTCTTAAGGAGTTCCTTTCTAAACTTCGAGGGCGGAATGCGCAAATTGTTCTCCAGAACAAACTCTTTAGACACTCCGATCCGGTCTGCCATTTCTTGAGCTAACTGCTCCTTATCCTTCGGATCCTGCAAACTACCAAGCATTAAAGCCGGAGCGAGACGCGTTCTTGCG
>JBKEAL010000233.1:0-2742 GCA_047972195.1 Parachlamydiaceae bacterium | reverse complement strand
GGGATCTTCGCCGCAGCCGGTGGCGGTAAATCTACCTTACTGGGCATGATCGCAAGGAATGCGCAGGCAGACGTCAACGTCATCAGCCTCATCGGTGAGCGTGGCCGTGAACTTAGAGACTTTATTGAGAAGGACTTAGGGCCTGAAGGATTGGCTCGCTCCGTACTAGTTATTTCCACATCCGACCAAGCCTCCCAACTTCGACTAAATGCAGCCTATGTTGGAACCGCAATTGCCGAGTATTTCCGCGACCAGGGCAAGTCCGTTATTTTGATGATGGACTCCATTACCCGTTTTGCCCGTGCGCTGCGAGAAGTAGGTCTAGCCGCCGGCGAACCTCCCGCAAGGGCAGGTTACACTCCTTCCGTCTTTTCAACGCTTCCTAAGCTCTTAGAAAGAGCCGGAAGGTCAGAAAAAGGGTCCATTACTGCGTTTTATACGATTTTGGTTGCGGGCGACGACATGAACGAACCGGTAGCCGACGAAACCCGATCTATCCTCGATGGACACATTATCTTATCCGCAGAGCTGGCAAGGCAATACCACTACCCTGCGATCGACGTCCTTTCCTCTGCAAGCCGGGTTATGACCTCGATCGTTCCAAAAGAACACCTTCAACTGGTCGGAAAGCTCAAGGAAGTGCTCGCCAACTACAAGAAGAATGAATTGCTGATCAAAATCGGCGAATACAAGCGCGGAGCCGACAAGGCCGGCGATTTTGCAATTGACAACATTGAAAAAGTACTTAAATTCCTGAAGCAGGCCGTTGAAGAGAGATGCAGCTTTCAGGAAACGATGCAGCTTTTAAGAGGGCTCTTTAAGTGAAGCCCGTCTACCCTTTGAAGCAGGTGATCGAAGTTAAAAAACGAAGGGTAGAAGATGCTGAAAAAATGGTTTTGGCAAAGAAGGAAGCCCTAAATAAAGAAGAAGAGCGGCTCAAAGA
Organism: Parachlamydiaceae bacterium; assembly: GCA_047972195.1. Taxonomy (GTDB): domain Bacteria; phylum Chlamydiota; class Chlamydiia; order Chlamydiales; family Parachlamydiaceae; genus CAZSDA01. The sequence goes on along the minus strand of JBKEAL010000233.1, from coordinate 1,799 downwards.
GCGGGAAGCGGACAGAGACAAGGTCAAAAAGCACTACAATGACAAAATGAAGCAGATGCGGGAAGAGATGGACCATGGAACGACGAGTCCCAAAATTCAACAGATGAAGGTGTATTCAAAAGTCGTTGAAGAGAAGCTTAAAGCGGAAGAAAAGAAAGTGCAGGACCAAAAAGAGCAGGTGAAAATCGCGGAGAAAAACCTGGAAGCTGCGAAAGAAGAACTAAAAAGAAAACGGATGGAAGTCGACAAACTCCTGACCCACAAGGTAGACTGGGAAAAAGAGATGCGCAAGGAAGAGGAAATCCAGGAAGGGCGGGAGCAAGATGAGATCGGTTCCGTCATGCACCTCATCCATAAGAGGAGGAGATAGGAGGTACCTATGACTAGCCCCACAAACAAAATCAATCCATTTGAAGATGTTACCGTACGCTCCAAGGAGCTGGATAAAAAAGAACGCAAAACCCCTGCGCGCCAATTTGAAGAGGTTATCGACCAGATCGATGAACGCAGAAGAACCAAGGAAGAAGAGGGATTTTCAGAAGAAAAGGGCGAAAAAAAACCGGTAAAATCCGTTCCGGCAGCTCGCACAAAAACCCCTGTAGAACAGGATGACAAGCCGCTTAGCTTGTTTGATCTTGCACGAGATTCCGGGCCCAAGGTCAAAGAAAAACCGCTTCCCATCCAGGAAGAAGAGCCGGAATTGGCTGAAGTTCCCGAAGAGGCAGAAGAAGAAAAGCCGGAAACACCCGTCATTAAGCCGGTGCATCGAGAAAAAGAGTCCGACGAGCAGCCGCTTTTCGCAGGACAATCCCCCATTCCAACCGCTGAATCTACCTCCTCGATCGGAAAAATCGTCCAGGAACCGAGAATGGCCCCAAGCAAAGGCCTACAGGAAATCATTGACCAAATTGTAGACAAAGTATACACCATTAAGGAGAGCGATGGGAACAATGAAATCGTCGTCGAACTGAAAGGCCGCTTTGACGGAGCAAGGTTGATCATCAAAGAATTCGACTTTGCTAAAAAAGAGATGAACATTACTATTGATCATCTCAAAACAGGCGCCGACCAAGATTTCTTGATGTCTCATAGACATGAGTTGATCGACAAGCTTGGAAAAGACCACCAGATCGTGGTGCATATTTTCACAGCCACAACGGCAGAAGAGCTACCGAGATTCGACATTGCCGCTCAAGAGCAAAAGGATTTCAGGAGAGAGCCTCAAGAAGAGAAAGAGAGAAGAGGGCAGCCTGAAAATGAAGAGGAAAACGAAGAGAAATAATCCAAAGTGAAAACAGAAACGCTTATTCCTTACCACTGGCTAAGACAGTGCCCTAAAGAGGTCTTACAACTAGACAGCATTCCTCTCCTGGGAGCAAGCCCAGATTTTCCCTGGGAGACATTTTCTACTCTATTAGGCAAATCTTTATCTCTACCGGACCTTGTAATCACCCCAAAAAATACAGAGTGGACCCCGGCAGACAAGATTCTTTCAGGCATGGGCTCCGATCCATTCATCATCGCGCTGAAAGTCATTCCATTAAGCGGAACAGCCCACGTCATCTTCCCCAAGGAAGCGCTCAAAGCCTTATTTACATTGACCGTCGGAACAGAAGAAGCGCTCTTTCCTGAACAGCAAGTGGAGTGGGAAAACGAATTTTACCACTTCCTCGCTTCTGAAGCGATCCAAGCGTTCCAAAAAGCACCCTTTGACACTTCGCTCATTCCGCAAATGCAGGACGCAGAAGCTCCCATTGAAGACATTCCGCTAGCCATCGACATCGAGTGTTCAGTCAAAG
>JBKEAL010000109.1:0-2503 GCA_047972195.1 Parachlamydiaceae bacterium | reverse complement strand
TTCTTTTGTTTCGGGACAATATAGCAGGTAGCAGTTGGTCGCAAAAGGACCCGATGGGAACACCTTGAATGACATTGCACCGGAGAGGACTTGAACCTCTAACCTCCCGGTTCGTAGCCGGGTACTCTATCCGATTAAGCTACCGGTGCAAAAGGAAACGCTATCATCCCATATCGGCGGATTTAATGCAACGCGATTCCTCTTGCTACGTAATATTAAATATTTAAATTAACAATAATTAAAATTTAAATATGTTAATAAAGTAGATTTTAATTGTTAGTTATGTGTTTTTATCGTATAATAAAACTAAAACACGAGACATAGAATATGCAGCCTAACTCTCCTTTTATAAATTCCGATTTCCAGATTCTTCATTCTAAGGTATCACCTGCCATGTCAAAGCCAACTAAAGGCAGGAAAATTCGCTCTCTAGACGAAAATCTCACTCCTTCTACATCGAATATTACCAAGCTTGCAGGGGGGATTCGCGAGCATGGAGGCAAAAGAGTTGAAGTTTGGGATTACGTCGTGCAACAGATCCATGGTATTGCCGTTCGTACCGACGGAAGCGTGAAAGACATCAAGGGAATTGTTAAAGGCGCTCATTTGCAGCATGGCAGAGGATCAAAAATTAAAAGAACACATGCAGCTCATGTTCATCCTCTTGCTGGTTTTGAAGAGAATTGGAAAGAGCTATCCATCGAGGAAATGTTTAAGGAAAAAGAGATTTCACCGCGTAAAAAAGCCTATCTGAAAAGGGTCGGTGCAACACCTGAGCAGATTCAAGATTTGATGAACCATCTCGATGACAAAGAGTACTTGAAGAAGAAAATGCAAGAAATGGCCCCTGGTCCCTCTGTATTTAGCAACACACTGGTCGAAGAGATCTTAAATACAACCGATGAATTGCCTGAAAGCGTGAATTTGGAAGTTGATTGCAAAATGGAAAGCAAAATTCGCAATGAGGTGGCAAAAGTGATGGTTCAAGCCATGAAGGCCGAGATCACTGTCGTTGAGGCACGTCACAAGTTCGTCGCTCTAGTCCATAACGGTTTAGAAGCTACTAAAGAGGTCATTCAGCGCCAACTGAAGTTGCAAATGGAGTTGGAGTTAGAGGAAGAAGCTAAATTTAACCATCTCTGCGAACTTCTCGGTTACATTAACCTGGAAATCGAGGGTACCGAGCAAGCTAGCGACATCCTCGATCAAAGAGACAATTTGTAATCTAATCCGAGAGTGTCGGGCAAGGGCAAGGGGTTTGTAGGCTAGATCAACGTACCGTACCATTCGACAAAGGTTCTTCCCATTGAGCGCCAAAGGTCTTGATAGGCTTGGGCATTGAATAGATGGTCTACAAAAGGAATGCCGATAAAGGTTCCGACAAAGACCACGTAATCTAAACCTCCTTTACAAGCTTTAATGAATCCCCAGGGGTCTAGCAGGGGGACGCCATCTCTTACGCTGACAAAGTGTGTGAGATGTGCTTCTCCTGCGGAGCCGCGGAGGTTGGGCGAGCCGAAGGCGTATATTTCGATCATTTTTTGTTCTTCAGCGGTTAGCAAGTTCAAGGCGCGGAGTGTTTCTACGGCGCCGATGCTGTGTGCGTAGTGGATGATCGTTCCTCCGCCGTCGACGCCACCCATTTCATAGATCATCTTCTTCCATTCTTTAGCTAATGCATGAGCGAAAGGCGACGTGAAACCGAGTTTAACCATAAACGATTGAACGATATCCCATACCCAACCCTTCGTTGGACGATAGATGTAATGGATATTGACGCCTCCATGGGAGTTTGAAAGCTCTCTCAACGTGGAGTATAAGCTAGCGTAGTCTGTGAGGATTCCATTGATGTAGCTAACTCGAACTTTGTCAGAAAGCTCACCCAAGCCGTAAGAGCCTTGAGCAGGTTCCGTTTTGTAGTAACCCATCAGCAGGAGAAATCCTTTGCCGATGAGGTGATCAAGTGTTTGCGAGAGGCCCAAAGAGCTGTACTCGCGTACTTTGCGGATGGAGTGCAGCAGTTTTGCGCCTACTTGTTCAACCAGCTTTTTAAGGGTGTTTTTGATCTGTTTTAAGCTGTCTGTAACAGAATTTAAGCCAAAATGATCGAACAAATTCAGAGGGTTGTTTTGGACGAAGGCCCGCCGATCTGCACCATCGATAAACCCTAAAGGATCTTTAGATGTCCAATGCTTCAATTCAGGATCAAGATAGCGCCTTCCGAAGAAAATGAATCCGCTTTCAATATCCTTTCTCTTTCCACAATATCTCCAAGGGCATTCAATCGTCGTGTTCTTTGTTGTGAAGTCGGCTCCGTAGGCAGTGTAGGAGCAATCGAAAACGATCTGACCTTTTAAGTTGATCAGCTTGGCCAGCGATCCATGAGTGTCGTTTAGAACGGCATAAGGTGTTTGATCTAATTCTACAGCAACTGTCGCATCTCGTTCCGAACCTTTCATCAATCCCAAGACTCTAAGCTGAATGATCTTTCCCTGGTCATCCT
>JBKEAL010000047.1:0-1098 GCA_047972195.1 Parachlamydiaceae bacterium | reverse complement strand
GCGCGCACTAAGCCAAAAAGCTGGTGCTCTTTCTGTTGAGCGCTCTAAAGGCAGTGCTGCTTTAAAAATAATGACAGAACAAGCCCGCAAATTTATGCTGCAAAACAGATCCCTCCTTATTTTTCCAGAAGGCACACGAACCCCAGCTTTTAATGAGGGCCGTTATTTGCCAGGTATATATGCCATTGCGCAGAACTTTCCCGATGTTTCAGTTATTCCTGCGGCTATTAATTCGGGTGCTTTTTGGCCAAGCAAAAAGCCAATATTACGTTCGGGTGAGATTATTTTAGAGTTTTTACCGCCTATGGATAATGGGCTTTCGCGCAAAGAATTTATGAGCGCGCTTAAAGAAAAAATAGAAAATAAAACCCGCGAGCTTGAAGTTGAATAAATTTTTAGAATATAAATAAATATAAACCCTTGGCAAAACAATCAAAGCCCTATATGTTATATTGTCAATTCGATTATATTAAATTTTTTAAATCTTTAGGAGAATTGACATGTCTCAGTTTAAAGAAGCCCTTACTTTTGATGATGTTCTTTTGGTTCCGGCCGAAAGTAATATTTTACCTACCACAGCCAATACACGTACCCAGCTAACCGAAAAAATAGCGCTTAATATTCCGCTGCTTTCGGCGGCAATGGATACCGTTACCGAAAGCAATATGGCCATTGCCATGGCGCAAATGGGCGGTATGGGGGTTATCCATAAAAACCTTACAATCAACCAACAATGCGCGGAGGTTATGCGGGTTAAAAAGTTTGAAGCCGGCATGGTGGTTGACCCTTTAACCATTGGTGATAATAAAAATTTGGGCGATGCTTTAGAGATTATGGCGACGCATCAATTTTCGGCTTTGCCCGTTGTTGACAAAAATAACAAGCTTGTTGGCATTTTAACCAATCGTGATATGCGCTTTGCTAATGATAATAGCCTAAAAATTACCGAGCTAATGACAGCCCATAAGCCAGATGCCCCCCTTGTGACAGCCAGCGAAAATGTTAGCCAAGAAGAAGCCAAAAAACTGCTCCATAAACATCGGATTGAAAAATTGTTAATTGTTGATGACAACTTCCATTGTGTTGGTTTAATTACAA
>JBKEAL010000263.1:0-1187 GCA_047972195.1 Parachlamydiaceae bacterium | reverse complement strand
GACATGGTAGGAACAATCACCGGAACATCAAAAGAAATTGAGCGAGCCACCACCAATACGGGAGAAATTACTCGTGTTTTATCGGTGTCTTCTGATGAACAAAGTCGCCAAATTCGTTTTTCTAATGATACGGTGGCGAAAATGGCGCAGTCACTCAGCGATATTTCTGATAACACTGATGCGTCTGTACAAATAGCGAGAAGTTCGGTGGATATTGCCAAAGAGGGTCGAGGGCTGGTAAGGTCAACGGTTGATAGTATGAACAGTATCCGTGAGAATATCCAAGATACTGCTAAACGAATTAAACGATTGGGGGAAAGTTCGCAGGAAATCGGCGATATTGTTGAGATTATTAAAGGGATTGCCGACCAGACCAATGTGCTTGCACTAAATGCTGCCATTCAGGCAACGACTGCCGGTGAGGCGGGACGTGGGTTTGCTGTGGTTGCGGATGAGGTACAGCGACTTGCTGAGCGTTCAGCCAATGCTACCAAACGAATTGAAGTGCTGGTAAAAACCATTCAATCTGATGCTAGTGAGGCGGTGGCATCGATGGAAACATCAACCAGTCAAGTGGTGGGTGGCGCAAGCGTTGCTGAAAACGCTGGTAAATCACTTGATAAAATTGAAAACGTATCACAAAATCTTGCCAACCTAATCATTAATGTGTCGCAAGCAACCAAAAATGCTGCAGGGATGGCGCAAGGTGTGTCAGGCACGATGGATAGGTTGACTGAAATAAACGAGCAGACGATAAAAGAAGTAACGACAGCTGTTGGATCGATTGACACACTTAGAGAACTTTCTGAGTCTTTAAAACAATCAGTGTCTGGGTTTAAGTTACCAAACTAAGTTTGCCGGGGTTTTAGATGCTAATTAACATAGCAGAAGGATTGCTTGAAACAATACGCAGGGAACTGGTGTCATCGTTTGCGAAAGCCGAGGATGAGTTTCTTAACTTCCTCGATTTTGAGGAAGGTGATATTCCAAAAAATATTTATCAAGAGCTGCCTAATGCGGGCTGAGTCCTCTATGCGCTGAATGATAAAAAGTCAACCCAAGCAACTTCAATATTGGTTTCTGCACTACAAAAAAAAGACGAGCGATATAAGCAAGAAGAGCTGATTGATATGTTTATGTCCTAACAAAAGCACGTTGAAGGATAGTCTTTGGATTATAACTCGGTC
>JBKEAL010000261.1:0-1461 GCA_047972195.1 Parachlamydiaceae bacterium | reverse complement strand
GCGCATTAAAGCGGTCGATATGGAAGAAGGTTCGCTGACCGACGATGTGGACGTCGCTATCTACTACGGCCGTGGCAGCTGGCCGGGGCTGCGCGCTGACAAGTTGTATCAGGAGTTTCTGATCCCGCTCTGTTCGCCTTCACTACTGCTGGGCAGTAAGCCGCTGTCGACATTAAAAGATTTGGCTCATCATACATTGCTGCACGATACCTCGCGTAAAGACTGGAAACAGTTTGCCAAAGAGAACGGCCTCGACAGCGTAAACGTTAATCACGGGCCGATTTTCAGTCACTCCACCATGGTGTTGCAGGCGGCGGCGCACGGCCAGGGTGTCGCGTTGGGCAACAACGTATTAGCGCAGCCTGAGTTAGACGCAGGGCGCTTAGTGGCACCGTTCGATGAAGTACTGATGACCAAAAACGCATTCTACGTGGTGTGCCATGAGAAGCAGGCGGACATGGGGCGGATTGCGACGTTCCGAGACTGGATGCTGAAAAAAGCCCGCCGCGAACAAGAGGATTTACTTGATGACAGCACACTCCATGACACCAGTACGCATTGATGGCGAGCATAACCCGCTGACGTTTATTTTTGCGCACGGTGCGGGTGCCGATATGGATCACGATTTTATGGCGGCGGTGGCAAGTGGTTTGGCTGCACGTGGCATTCGCGTGGTGCGATTCAACTTTCCGTATATGGTCAAACGGGCGGAAGATGGCAAGCGCCGTCCGCCGGATCGTGCCCCGAAACTGCTGGAAGCGTTTGAAGCGATGATAGCGGAGTACGCCTCAGGTTCGGTGGTGATCGGCGGCAAATCGATGGGCGGGCGAATGGCGTCGCTACTGAGTGCCCATCCGCAAGTGGCGGGCATCGCGTGTCTGGGTTTTCCGTTTCACCCTCCGGGCAAGCCGGAAAAGTTCAAAGGGGATCACTTGGCAGACATCGACACGCCCACGCTGATCCTGCAAGGCGAACGTGACACGTTTGGTACGCAGTTGGAGTGTGCAACATTCTCATTCAGCCCAAATGTTTCTCTCGCTTTTCTGCCGGATGGCGACCACAGCTTCAAACCGCGCAAGTCTTCAGGGTATACCGAAGCGCAAAACATCGCCTTGGCGGTGAAAAACTTAAGTCAGTTTATTATTGAGGTGTACGATGAAAAGTAAGTCATTACTTACCTTGGGTGGCCTGTTTTCCGGGATTGCCGTTGCACTGGGCGCATTTGCAGCTCACGGCCTGAAAGCCAAATTGAGTCCACACCTGCTTGAGGTGTTTCAAACGGGTGTGCAGTATCAGTTTATTCATGCGGCGGCGCTGATTGCCTGCGGTATTCTGCTGCAGCTGTCACTGACAGAAAAAGCGCGAAACTATTTTAGCCGCGCGGCGATTTGCTTTATCATCGGCATCTTTTGTTTTAGCGGCAGCCTGTACGCCTTAGCACTGACGGGTGCAAAATGGTTT
>JBKEAL010000219.1:0-13734 GCA_047972195.1 Parachlamydiaceae bacterium | reverse complement strand
GCATCTTGCAGCTAAGTGAAGAGGAGTAAGCCCACCACTAGCTCTGACTTTGAGATTATTTTCACCTGATAGCGCTTGCACTAATGCGTGGTACTTTTTAATAATGGCCATATGGAGAACGGTTAGGCAGGTCCAGCTTCCACCATACTCTGCAGGCAATTGATATTTACTAAATCCATGGATGTTATCGCAAGAGGCCAAGCGATCCTCGGCGCCCTGTGAGTGGAGATATAGCGCAATTCCTGGATGGTTTGCATCTAAAGCAAAATGGATCGAACCTCTTTGCGTTGAGTCTGACGTATTGCGGCAGTCATTGACAGGAGCACCTTGCTGAACGAGAAGCTGAACGCAATCCATACTCCCCAGTTGGCAAGCGTATTGCAAAGGAGTCATCTCCTCTTCGCCTCTTGCCCAGGAAGACGCAAACTTCAATGTGGAGGCAAAATAGTTCGTTTTTTGCTCCTGATCCATGAGCTTCAAGTGCTCTTGCAATGCGCTCGCATCCTCAAAAAATTTCGTAGCCACGGCCTCTTGTAGAACAGGAGTTGCTTCTTCAGTAGGTTGAGCGACAGCCTGTTGTACACGTTTCACTTCAGGCTCTTCCGCTGTGCGCTTTTTCGCCGGCTGGATTTCACCATATATGTGCTCCAATTGCGCCTTCGCCATCTGATAATCATTTTTATTCAGAGAGTATTTTAAATATTTCTCATGATCCCTAAAAATCGCTCCTGCTAACGCGATGGAATCCTTCGTTTTCACCTGAATGCAAACTTCGATAATCAAATTGAGCAAGCCGCTAGTGAAGTCCTTATGCTTTTCTTTATATAGAGCCACCTGATAAGCCTTCTCGCATCCACTATGAGTGCCTAAACGCAAATAGCTCCTGCACACATCCGACAATTGAAAATGAAGGACAACAGTAGATTCCGCCTCCTTGGCTAATTCAAACGCCTTGTCAATATCTCCCTCTTCGATAAAGAATGGACTAAGCAATTTTTGGATTTGCTCTTCTCTTTGGGCATCAGCATTAGATAGCGTAAATGCACCGGGAATTGTACATATCGGATTCATGTTTTGCGCTCCTATAAATAAAAATAAATAGCCGGAAACTAAATCGCTTCCGGTAAGGACTTAAGAAGATTATCCGGCCTTAAATTCGAAGCCTTTCTTTAGAAATGGGCTAGCCAGTTGATTGCACTTCTTATCAGACATGCATCTTTCATAGCATTGTGCGTCTGTCATTGTTAGCGGCTTTTCAAACTCACCTTGTGTTTCCATGTAGTCCCACATGATGACGGTTTGAGCAGCTTTGCATACTAGATTTTCTTGTCCTTTCATCACTTTGAACTCTTCGAAATCGTCGTGATTACGTCCCGATCTATCGATAGCTTGGCGAAATAATAGTGGTGATGTCATGTAAACTCCTTTAAATTATGAGTGTTAAAGTTTAAAGTAATTTAATCCCTCTTCCCATTTTTAACAAGAAGCAAAATGGATCAGGAATACCATCGTATCAATTCACTTCGGGATCTACCAAACGGGCTAATGCTTCCTTTTGCGTTTCGTGTGCAAGGGAAGCTGCTGCATAAAGAGGCCTTGAGTCCAATTTATCTAAGACAGAATAGTTGAGAGAGGAAAAGCGCACAGAAGACGTGGATTTTGGGTGTGTCTCTAAAAAGATATGAAGACTCCGTAATGTTTTCCCATGCCCGCTTTTGACTTCGATCGGAAGAATGAGTTCGCTTCTTTGGATGAGGTAGTCGATTTCTGCCGCGCTATTTTTCACTTTTCTTTTCCAAAAATACATTTCCGACTTGTTATATGGGTTATCATAGCAGATCATTTCTTGTCCGATGAATGCTTCAGCGATCTCTCCTCGATTTTCAAAACTTTCAAGAGGCCGTAAAAACCAGGCGGAAATATCTGACCCTAAGATGGCTTGGCAAAGGCCTACGTCAAGATAGATTACTTTAAAAGTATCGAAGTCAACCTCTGAGCCAATAGGGATTCCATGGCCTGACGAATGACGAATGGTATGAATAATATTTGCCCGCTCTAAAAGCTCCATGGCAGGAGCAAGTTCTCTTTTACGGTATTCTCCATGGATTTCTCGATAGGAAAAGTCTTTGCCTACAAGATGGGGAATTTGTCGAAATAGCAGCTCTAAATACTTAACTTGTGATTTTCTAGCGTATTTCTCAAAATCTTGCCTGTATGCCGCTGCAATTTGATGAAGTACGTTAAGAGCAGAGGCAGGATCTTTAGTTTGTATCCATCTATCTACAACCTCAGGCATACCTCCGATGGAAAGGTATTCTCCCAATAGATCTAGGATCTTCTTATGGATGACCTCTTCCATAGGCACTCCAACAGGATGATTGAGGATCTCTTTCGCTATCATATGATGTCGAATCGCAACAAGATACTCTAAAAAGGAAAGCGGATACATATATAGCATCGAAATTCTTCCTACAGGCACCCCCACTTTAGCAATGGCAAATTCCAATAAAGAACCTGCAGCTATTACGTGCAGGTTGGGCATCTCTTCGTAAAAATAACGTAACGCTAAAATGACTCGCGGAGCCTCTTGTACCTCATCTAAGAAGAGGAGTGTTTCTCCCGGAATGATTGGGGCGTTTACAAGGAGAGAAAGAGCTAAAATTAACTTATCCGGTGAAAGATCCTTTTCAAAAATGGAGGCAGCTCCTTCCAGTTTTTCAAAATTGATTTCCACAAAGTATTTAAATTGCCTGCCTAATCTTCGAATTGCATAGGTTTTTCCCACTTGCCTGGCTCCTCGTAAAAGAAGAGGCTTTCGAAAAGTGTCTGTTTTCCAGTGGTCGAGATGTAAATCGATGATTCTCTTAAACATGGCTAATTTCCAAGGTAAAATTTATCCATTTTGGTCGTCTTACAACCCAAAAATAAGTAATTTTTGGTTAAATTCCAAGGCAAAATCATCAGAATGCTGGTTTTTGGATGAACAATTCTTTTCTCAGCCACCCTCCCCCTACTACGAATCAGCACAATTTGATTCATCATAACATAATTTTTTAATTATTTGATTATATCATCGGTATATTATAATAATGTTATAACTTCAAATTAAGGATCATATGTCAGGTCCGCAATCAATGCATCTCCATTTCCACCATCAAGGGGTTGATTACGATATCAGCCTGTTCAAAGGCGAAATGTCGGAGCATACGGTAAAAATCGGCGGTGCGACTTATGCTGTACTGGGCAAAAAGGGGCAACTTGATGCAGCTTGCGCCATTTTGCGCTCGATTTCATTGAATTCTATTTCCAGCGAGGAAGACCTGAAGGGAAGACTCTCAGCACGTGGAGGTATTTCATTTCCAACTCGCAAAACGGAAGGCGTCGGTGTTCGGACTTTGACAGGATCCAACAAGGCAAGGAAGCTGGATGAAGCCTACAAAAGGCTTGTCCATGACCTGAATCAGTACGTGAAACAAAACTTAAAACAGGGCGCTCTTCTGGTTCAGGTTATCGGGATAGAGAGAGCTGAAAAGCCGCTCACTTTTGGGATTCGATCTCTTAATGATGCAGATCCCGTACAAGTAGATGCAAACACGATAGGCAGAACAGGCTCAGGAGCCAAATTGTGGGCAGGCTTATTGACCAATATACTCACCTCGAAGTATGGGCGATACATTCAAATGGATGACGGCCTAGGAAAGTTTGCTCCGGAGGAAGCCTTGCGAAAATTTGGGAGAATAGGCCCTGATGGTAGAGACATTGTCGATGCGGAACTTGCAAAAGAAATTTCAGTTGAGGGCTTAGCAGGGATGATGGCAGGGCTAGAGTATGAACAGCCCAACCCTAAGAACCCTCCCCTATCCACCTTAGATCAGTTTTTACGCGGAGATGAGATCAAAGAGGGATCGATCCATATCCTTCATCATCCTCGCGACCACATCAATGTTTACACAAATAACATCTGTTTTGTCGCCTATCCGATCGAAAAAGCATACAAGAAAGTCTTAGCTGAAAAATTAATCGAACAAGGAAAGCTAAGGGAGACCGATACTCTCGGTAATCTCGCTCCCCATTTAGAAAAATTTAAAAAGAAGCTGGAAGGAGAAATTGAGGAGCTGGAACAGCAGGGTCGCTTTGACTTGAGATGGGATGTCAAAGATACGGATCTTGAGACATACAAAACCAAGCTGGCATACTTAAGGACTGAACTGGAGAAACTCACTATCCCTGAATCTTTACGCAACCTCTCGCTTAAAGAGCTTTTAGATTGCAACTCAGCTTACACCGTGCCTCCATCAGAAGCTTACATTTATGATCTGATCGACCTATTTCTGATGCCAACCGGCAATCATCGGGTTGACTATGCAGAAATTATGAAAAGAGAGCTTTTAGAACCCATGGGGATGGATCACAGTGGATTTCATGACGTCCCCGGCATCCACATGGATGTTACTTTTGAAAACGATAAAACTAAAAAAGATGAATCCTATACCCCCTCAAACGATCACCCGATGCGATATGGAGCGGGCTTTGGTAGTACGACTCTCATTGACGCTTCCAAATTAGCCAACGGGCTTTCAGATGGGCGAGGCTTAGTTGCGAAGGATGGTAAGACTGTACTTTTAAGCCGCACGGAATTAGACGATTTTTTTAAACCGCATGGACATTACAAAGCATGGGGATTAGGAGGAGCTGAGTTGACATGCGGCGGACAAGTCATTGACAAAGGAGGATCTCTCAACCAAGACCAATATTCGTTTTGGGTTGATCGAGATTCAGGTATAGGAATGATTGCCATGTGCAATTGCGGAAGAAGGCCTGAGGCCATCTTGAATGCATTTAAGGAATCCATAGAAAAAATCAATTATCCGGAAGCAAAGCCCTTCGTTAAGGAAAAAGAAGGATCTCCATTAGGCATATCTGCCGACCACTATTTCGCGCATCCCCTTGTTTCAGCGGATGTGAAGATGGTGTTTGAGGGAACACGCGGCAGAGTTGCTCTTCTCTTCGACTATGATACGGCTGAAAAAGGCATCATGCACTGGAGCGGAGCCCCTTTAGAAGTGGAGAGACGGGAAGATGGTATCTTCCATGTGACGACACCCGGGCGTTTTAAAGATGTGATGGTTAAGAAAATCAGCGGAGAAATATCTAAAACAAACTATTTAGCCGTAGGAGACACCGCCTTTACTGAAATCGGTAAAGACGCACTTCCCGCTCCTGAAGCAATAGAAAGAGCAGAAAAAGAGTTTGTCCGATTTAAAGGAAGATACATCAATCACGAACATCCTGAATGGGGAGTTCTTCAATTTGACGTGCTGCAAGATAAAGAAGGAAAGCCTCTTTTAGGCGCAAGAGATGGAGATAAAGGCGATTTCATCCCTCAAAGCATTATAAAAGTTGAAACCCATTCGATCTTGTTTAACGGGCACGATCGACAACCTCCCGATAAAGTCTTTAGATTTGTCCGAAACAATGAAAACGCTCCCTGGAGGCTCCAAGTGCTGGATTTTGCCTCAAGGGAGGCTCAAATAGTTACAAAAAAATGGATCGAAGAACGCCCAAAATCCTAAACTTACTCCACTACCCGTCTTAGCTCTGCCTGTGCTGTCTGAAAGTCGCCTCTATGTAAAGAGTAGATCAAGCAATTTGCATGCTCTGTGTAAATGGCATCTGCGAGTGCGATGGTTTGTTCTGTTTTCTGTTTGATACAAGCTTCGATGATCTTGTCTAGCAAGATGCTTTCTTGAGCTGACCCCATATACAAAACCACCTGATACGCCTTGCAGCATCCGCTGTCGGTCTTTAATCGCAGATAGGCATTGCAAATATCCTGCCGTAGTTCGTCTCGAGCCGTACCTGCTTTCACTGTCTTGGCAATTGTAAATGCTTCGTCGACCTTCTGTTCATTGATGAAGAAGCATTCCATCAATTTTAGAATCTGATCAATTTTTGGAATGTCATTTGGATACGGTGTAATGATTTCCCGATCACTTGGAATGCTGTTAATTTGGCCCATGTTTTACTCCTAAGTAATATGTTCTAATTTGTAAAATTTTTCGTCGCAATCCATAGGCTTACAATAGGGAGGCATTTGATTTCGTGAAATCTCTGTGAATCCATTTTTTTCGTAGAAGCGGTGCGCTGCACGAAAGGCAAGCGTGGTGCCCAGATAGATGGTTTGAACTTCTTGAACCTTTGCCCATTTGAGGACGATGTCTAAAAGTGCTTTTGAATATCCCTTACCAGCCCCACGATACTCAGTTTCAAGAAAGACATCTCGCAATTCGAATGCCTTGTGGCCAATATCAATCACTGCGATGGCCCCAATCACCTTTTCATTAAACAACGCAACCCAATAATTCCCCTTCTTTTGTTGGAAATTTTGGGGTATGGCTTGTAATTCCAGACGTTGAGACTCCTCAATCGGTATGTGAAATTCCCCTATCTGGATTTTTTCAATCAACGCGATGACTTCGGCCTGAAATTTAGACTCAAACGGCTGGATCCTAAATGACATGATAACCTCAATGAATTAACAGATAGCTTCTTAAAGTGATTGATAAATTGCAACTTAGATGCCATAATATTTGAAAAAAAATGGAACGTCATGACTATTTATAACCAACCAGCACTAACAAAAATCCCTGGCTATTTCACTATACAGGCACACCCGGATCATGAGGTGATGCCGGTGATTGCGAGGATCAATGCCTTGTTTCCTGAAATACAGGAACAGTTATGGGCATCGCGTCAGGAGTTCTATTCACCGGCTCCTCAACCGAACCCTGTATTTCAGGAAGCTGTACCCGGACGAGATGCAACAATGACAGAGCTCTATAATTTTGATCTGTCGCGAGGATCTATGATTTATTTAATCGATGCATTAGGCCCTTACACCCCCGCTTCTATTGTTGGATATCTGACAGCCGTGCATTACGCTGAAACGCATTTACTCTCGCTGAAGATCGCCGATCTCACTCCGGACGCAATTCTTGAAATCCTAAGCCGCATCAATCACTGCATGAGTCACGGAGAGTTTAATGGGGGTATTTACAGAGCATCGGATTGCGTTATCTTTACTGACCAAATGCCTGAAGTGCGAAACGAAGCCACTTTTTTGCAGATGCATCGACAGATTGAAAGCAGCGCTGATGAAGAACAAGGAAAGTTATGGAAAAACACAAGCATTAAAGTGTGGTTCAGTTTCTTTTCCGCAAATCCAAGAGGAAGCTCTTTCGATCCACTAGAAAAAGCTTTGTTGCGAGAATTTATGGAATTTAAGCCTGAGCATCAGCAAATTCCTTCAATGATGGATGCTTTCGCAAATGATTTCTGTGCCAAGGTAGCTGCAGGCGAATCCCTCGATCTCTTATGCTCTTGGGCGCACCAAAGGCTCGTAGAAATTCACCCTTATATAGACGGCAATGGCCGCACGGCGCGCTTCTGGATGAACTTAACCCGCATGTGGGTGGGAGAAAAGCCTCTTTTATTTGACAATGTGCGAAACTACACGCAAGCCGTGCGCAATTTTAATCCACAGCAGTTTTTAGATTATCTGCAAGAACTCAAAGCCAAACAGATCGACCTGGATCCCTTTTTGGATCAATGCCTACAATCCATCTATGAAGGAAGCCTAGTTGCTCAAAACTGCGACCTCATCATGCAAAGAGTTTTACGCAGCTAATTCTTAAGATCTTTTTGAAAGCCTGTGAAAACAGGCGTCTACATCTTTGGAGCTGTTTAGTTCGTAGTAAGTGAGATGCGGAAAGCGTTGAATTAGGGTATCGATGTTGGGCTTTTTATCTTTTTTGAAGTTCCAGATATAGCGAAGAAGTCCTTGGTTGACTGTGTCAAGGCAACCTGTATCTTTGCAGAGGGCTTTGTCAAAAGAGAAGAGCCGTTTTAAGACTCTTCCCATGCAGATAAAGCGATGCAGGCCAAAGTAGATCACCGTGTCAGCACGTGCGAAACGGCTTTCAAAGGTAGAGGTGGAACAGCCCTCAATGATCCAAGACTCTTGTTGAATCAAACTTTGATGCATCGCGAGAAATTCTTCACGATTTCGCTTACTTCTGCCTTCAAACATCAACTTGTCTAAGTGATGTACGGGTAAGTTAAGAGCTTCTCCCAATTTCGTGGCAAAAGTGGACTTACCACTACCCGGAAGTCCGATAATGGCGATCCTTTGATTCATTCCATGTTCTTTATTAACATGCCGAAGAAACCAACAAGAGAAGCCGTTGCACCGATAGCAGCTACTGGAATTGCACTCCCTGGTGAACAGGATAAACTGACAGCTACTGTGCCTACCAGCGTTGCCTGAGGGGCATTGTTTGCCAAAAAATCAAAGATCTGTTTGGCGGTCGGCAATTGTTCTTGTAAATACACCTTAACGGATTTTGCGCCAAAAATGCCGCCACTGTCGGGTGAACTAATCTGAAAATATTCAGATTCTCTTTGTCTTACTTGCATGATAAAATCCTCCGTCCTTATTGGTTATCGTATCAAAAATGCAGATAAGTTAAATGAGGCGTTCATTTTAAGCAACATAAGTAATTGCTTTTTAATGAAAATCCGTGGAAAATGGTTACCCTTTAGAGGTTCCACATGTCACTTTACATTTACAATAAAAGCAACAATGAAAATCTTAAAGCGCACCACCCGGCATTTGCTGCACGATCTAAAGAGATCGTGGCGCATTCGAGAACAAGAATTGCAAATGCTGTTGAACGACACGAAAGTTTGACCCAGCTATTCGACTCTATGCTCACCTTTATGGCAGTAGCTAGAAAGCAACTCGCAATAAAACAGGGTATGCAGGAAGCGGAAAGATATGGGGTAAGAAGAGACTCAGATCAATCCAAGTCCCTTGCCTTTATCACACATTTGATAGGGAACGATGCTCATTATGAAAAGCGGATGACGGCACTTATCCATCAACATCTGACGCCTATTCAAAGGACGCCCTTGGCTTTTCAACAAACCTCTCTGGAAGTGACTCACCCAGCGTGTTTTAATATGAGGTCTGTCACGCAATATGAAATATTCAATCCAAGTAATAATCAAGAATTTATTGTACCATTTACCCCCCTGGAATATACGATAATGTTTGAAACTTGCGGAGTGGATCCAAAGCTAACTGTAGGAAATGCTTTAGAAGCAATGATTGCCAACAAAGCAGGGCTGCGAAACTTCAAAGCGAAAAATCCTGAATTGTACAAAAAATTTAAATTGATCTATTGCTTTGCAGAGTTAAAAATACGGCATGAAAAAGTTCTAATGTCTGACTGGGTTGTAGCGACACAGCGCCTCGAACTCGAAAAGAACAGAATGTTCGCTCTATCGCAAATGATCACCTGGACCTATCGAAACTATATTGATGACCCCGTGGATCAAATCCCATTGCGCTCTAAAACCGCTATCTTACGGCAAGATCCTCTTCTAATTGAATCGATGCTGAAGAA
The DNA here is from genome assembly GCA_047972195.1 of Parachlamydiaceae bacterium. Classification (GTDB taxonomy): domain Bacteria; phylum Chlamydiota; class Chlamydiia; order Chlamydiales; family Parachlamydiaceae; genus CAZSDA01. The sequence goes on along the minus strand of JBKEAL010000219.1, from coordinate 4,267 downwards.
GGTCGCTGAAGTATTTGAAAGAGCGATCCGCTGCAAGCACATCACGTGGATCAAAAAGGATGCCGCCTTGATGAAGTATCTTTTTGTCCATGCGCGCCCCTTTCTTCGCGGAAGTACCGCTATCAGCGAATGGTTGGAGCAAACTGTATACCTCTATCATGGGTACCAGTTGCATTACAATCCGGAAATGCATCCTACTTATGAGGCTTTGACATTACCTTGGAACGACTTCTATAACAAGTACGACACAATGTATAGTTTATCGCACAGCTCAGGATTGGATCTCAATTAAACTTTTTCTGCAGTTCGCTTAGAAGTGGACCTGTCACTGCGGATTGGATCGTATACTGAACCAGGCGCGGCCAGAAGCCGGCATATAACCCCCTGACGCCGCAGGTGCGATACACTTTTGCCATCTCATCAAATAGCCCTCTGGTGTTGACAGGTGCTGCCTGCTGAAAACGGGTTTTTGCTCCATCGAGAGGAAGTGTAACCACAGTGTTAATCACACCAACGATCACACTTACCTTTAATTGTGACAGGGGCGGAAGCTTTCCGCTCTGGATCCGCTCCCGTTCCCAATCCCTTACCTTATCATCTGTCACCAAAAAGGTAACCCAAGAGGTCATCTGACGGAAATAAACAGCGCTTAACCCTCTTGTCATCTCTTGGAAAACATGGCCGCGATGTTTTTTAAAAAACTCTGCAACTCCCTTTTCTTTGTGTTCTGCGGTCATCAAGTACACCTTCATTCTCTCCAAAGGGCAAATAATGAAAGTTTCGAAATTTGCAATCGTCACAGCTGTAGCCAATGTGACCCATTCTGCAGGCAGCGTTTGACGATATACTCTCTTGAACCCAAACATCATGGGATAGCGGTAAGCCTGTTTACTCATCACTCGAACAGCATTTGGGAAAAATCCGGAGTAAAAGCCGCGCACACCCTGCAGTTGCACAACTCTCTTTGCAATTTGCCATAAGTTGGCCTCACCGGGCGATGCCTGCATGCGCGTCTTTAACGTATCCAGAGGGTGTTCAAAGGGCAAGCCAAAAGCGGCCCTTCCAGCGCCCATTAGGCTTGCATACAGATATGCCGACGTAGGCGAGTAGGTGTTATCCATGCTTATTCCTTAATTTTATAGTCGATTGATTATGCACTTCTTGATCCCATTTCTTCAATCAATAAAATAGGCTTTAATTCTTTAGTCAATTATAGGAGTAAGCATGCCGATTGATTATAGTGCCAGAGACTACCAGCTAAATGATGTTTCTGTGATTGATGCCATCCAATCCACGTATTCATACATCACCCCAAAAGAAGTAAAGGCCCTAAAAGTAAAACAGATTCTTAGTGCAATTCATCAACTTGTTCAGTCCCGTATCAACAATGAAGAGAAATTTTTCACTACTCACAAGTCTAAAGAGAGTCTGGATGCAGTCATGGACAGAGTCAAAATCTTCCTATTCAAGAAAAGGAAAAAGTTCACTTTCTATTTTTATCCCCGAGGTTTAGTAAGTAAACCTGGAACACCTCTTGAAGTGCGATGTGAAATCGCGGTCATTAAAATTGATATCTACGCTGAAGATCCTGACCATGCTACATTTAGAGTCGCTTCGCGCACTTCGATCAGCGTAGAAAAAGATTCTGGCAACTACTGGTACGTGAAAAGGAACTTTCGCCGCGGTTACCATACCCATCTATACGCCTTTGAGAACCCTTCACTCACCAAGTTATTCCATGCCATTACCATTGAAGGGAAGCGTAAAGTCAAATTCTGCACCTTTGAAGAGAGATTCGCTGAAAGTTTAACTTTCTATAAAAGTCTCAGTTTAAAATCACATAAAATGTTCGAAGCCATGATGGAAGCCCTCTACAGTTTGCATAAAGAGAATATCTTTCATGGACGCATAGCCCATGAAAGCATTCAAGTAAAGCACATTAAAGTGGGCTATCAGGTAGCTTTTTCCCATCTGGAATATTCTGCAAAACTTGAAAGTCCAGCGGCTCGTGTTGAATGCAAAGGCAAACCACCTCTGTTATCAGGATATGAGTGCATCAGAGAGATGATTAAACAAAATGTTTCCAGAGTATCTTATGAAGGGCTTCCATCCGATGTCTGGGCATTAGGGGCCGCGCTCTACAGCTATCTTTTCGGAAATCCACCTTCATTTGCGCTTTACGCCAGTTTTGCCCCCCAATTAAATGCGACATGCCACAAACTGGATGCACAAAGTATCGCCCTAAATGAAGGAAATGATCTTTCAAATACATCCGAAACTCTCTCCCTCAGCCTGGTCAGCAGTGAAAGCAAAGAGCAATTAGCTGAAGAAGCGCTACCCTCTCCTCCCGCTCTATCTTCTCAGTTGTTAGAAGAATTCAAACGCGATATGGTTTCCGCAGGGATTCGGAGACCTCAACCGATTGAAGCGCTTTCCCTTTTATCAAAGATCGAATGGCTTCATAGCCTTTTGAAGAAGGCTAGAGAACTGCTCAACAAAATTGATCCAAATGAACTGGGTAATTTTTCAAGGAACACTTCAATAGAACAAGTAAAAGAAGTCGGAGAATATGTCCTCAAATTTTCTGGAGGGGTTCAAAAGCATCTTCTAAACCCCACTGCTTTTGAAGAGCTGAAGAGAGAGGACACAACTTCTGATCTTTTTGCAGACTATTTTCAGTTTTGCGATGCAGCTCTGGAATTCAACCACAATTATCTTGCAAGAATGCGTCTTGCTGAAGTAAGTCTCAAAAGAAAAAGCGAGGGCACCAATCTACTAATGGAATTGATCAAGAAAATGCTGCATCCTGACGAGAATAAACGCATCACGATGAAAGAAGCATTGAAAACTTACAAAAAAAATAATAAATAACTTGGCATGGAATTCGCATGTCACTCAAACACAAGGAGGTAAGTATGTCTATGCTGCTTGCGAATATTTTGGGGATCTATTTTTTCACATTAGGGCTCTCATTTATGCTCCGCCCGCAGCAATTCAAGAAAATGGAAGAATTCGTCAAAGATGACAGCGCGATGCTTCTGGGAGCCATTATTGGCATTCTGTTTGGCGCAGTCATCATCTCCCTGCATAACTTGTGGATCATGGGCTGGCCGGTAATTATTACCATTTTGGGCTGGTGGAGCTTGATTAAGGGATTCGGAATCATGACATTTCCTGGCTTCGTGGAACGATTCAACTTCTTTTTTGGAAAAACTGACAGCTTTTACCGTCTCACGGGACTGATATATGCAGCACTTGGCGCCTTTCTGCTCTACCACGGAATGCAGTAATCCCCTTGACGAGATAGTGCATTAGGCATACCTTCTAGTGCACTATGAAAAAATATCTCTCTATTTTAACTCTTGTAGCAACTGCGGGAGTGTTCTATTCTTTTCTACCGAGCAGTCAAACGCATCCGATCGTTTACCTCATCTCCACTCCCCGTTCCCTCACAACGGCGTTTACGCGGATGATGCATGCCCGAGGCGACTTTTCCGTTTATAACGAACCGGCGCATTACGCTTATTGCTTGAAGCACTATCCGGAATTTGCTAAACAGAGTTACATTCAAGAGGCTCCAGCCACTTACCCAGCGGTCAAGGATGTGCTGCTCAATGAAGCAAAGAACAAACCTGTCTTCGTGAAAGAGATGAGCATCGCCTCGGAAGAGTTCTTAGCCAGCAATCCCGAGTTTGTTAACCTAGAACAAGTCCGTTTCTTCTTTCTGATGCGCAACCCGCACCACACGGCCATCTCTTTTTACAGAAAATGTCCCGATCCCGTCGATGAACTCCACGATGTTCTGGGTTACGAGCAACTGTACAACATCATGCTATGGATTCAGGAAAAGACAGGAAAGGCTCCCTATGTCGTCGTAGCAGAGGATCTATGCAACAATCCGGAAGCAACTGTCGCTGAGTTTTGCAAAAGAATGGAGATTCCCTTTATCCCCAACTCTACCCAATGGCAAGCTTTAGATGAAAATTTCAATCCGGCGATCTAATGGCACGAATATAAATATGAAGGCCCTACCTTGTTGTGGCATAGCGATGCGATCAACAGCGACGGCTTTGGAAAACCCTCTCAGTATGCCTTAGATGCCAATGGCGAACCCACTTTTGAGGAAATTGCCAACTTAAAAGATCGGGAAAAAGTAAGGGCAGCCTATTTAGAGATGCTGCCCTTCTATGAAAAAATTCTAAAAATCCGCGATTCTAATGGTTAATGTTGGAATCGACAAAGAAATTGGAATTGTTCGCTACCGGCA
>JBKEAL010000208.1:0-4370 GCA_047972195.1 Parachlamydiaceae bacterium | reverse complement strand
GCTTCCGATCCGGAACACCTCCAACATTGGATGTCAGGAAACTCCAGTGATGAAATGGCTTCCTTTCTTCATGCAGGCTTTCGTCCTACTTGCACATTTCCTGATAAAATTACATTATCTGCTTTAGTACTTTGGATTCTTTCCTGCATCAACTGGAAGTTTGAGCTACAACAAGAACTTGCATTGTTGTCAAAAAATAGAAACTCGGTGAATGAGTTCTTAAAAGAGTTGGTTCATCAAAAACGAGACACTCCTCTTTTTCAATCCATGAGTTTATTGGTCAATAAGCCGGAGATCATTCTATTAGGTTTCGGCCTGTCGGATGCATGTCCTGTTTTGAACAAGGAAAGCTGGCCATATCTTGCCTCTTGCTTATCAGATGAATTTGTCACTAACGAGATGCTTGATCTTACGCTTTCGCCTGCACAAAACGCTCAATTTTGTATAGAGGCGCTGGGAGCGCTTCCTGAAACAAAACCAAAAGGACACATCGGTCCTTTTTATGACAAGTATGTCCGGATGATCAAACTCGGGCTTTTTGGAACTTTAAGAAATCTTCCTGATCGAATCATTCAGCAAATGGCAGAAAAACTTGAATGGCATCCGCGAGAGTGGAATCTTCTTCAGAGATTTTACAAAATGTCTGCATTGCCCAAAAGATCCGCTCGTGAAATAGACCCTGCCATTGACTGCTATCTTCAGGGACTGGAAAGCTTGAAACAGGACAAAGTTGAAGCGGAACAGCACTTCAGGCAAGCAGGCATGCTTGGTTTGCCAAGAGGTGATTTTGAAGCAGGGCGGATTCACATCTTAAATCACAATCTTCCGAAAGGACTTCCGTCGTTATTCAAAGCAACGCAAAGAGGCGTTTATCGCGCCTTTCAATTTCTGGCGCTTTCGCCAGACATTCCCTTTTCCATCTTAGAGGGTTCGTTTTATATTCCCGGTCTCATTTGGAAGCTGGAGAATGCAAATGATCCAGCTGCATCTATCTTAAGATCCAGAAGAGCAGTTGGCGAATTAGCGAAATTGAATGATGTATGGATGCATGCTGAAATCCTTTGGGATACTCCATTCAAAGAGGAGGCGCTTGTTGCCTTGAAGCTGAATAACTGCATGATTTATCATAAAGAAGAACAGTTCTCTTTCTTGGAAAAGTGTGCAGCAGAAGGGTTGGTTATAGCTATCGCAAGTCTTGCGACGCAGTCTTTAAGATATGCGAAAAAGCTCTTCAAGTTAGCTGAGAAAGGGGACAAATCGGCAAAAAAATTTGCGGCTATGATGTGCTTTGGCAATAATTGCAAAGGTTCTGTCAAAAAGTATCTCAGAAAAACCGTACCCATCCAATGGGTATTAGCACATAGAACAATTAACCTCTTATCGGTATTTGAGACGGAAAATTGCGGGAGGGATTGGACAGTTGATGGACTAATCAAAGGCTGGGATAATGAAACTCGGGCTGCACAAGTGCGTATGCTTCAAGAGTGGTTGCCTGAAGAGTGCTTAGCAGAGGTTTTAGATAAACGAACAACAAATCCTCTTTTTGGAAACCTGAATTATCTAATTAATTTAGAACTTCTCCTTCCCTTGATTTCAGAAGCTAGCCCTTCTGTGCAACGCTTTATTCGAACCTATAAGACAGAGCTGTTTCGTAATCCTTTTCGTTGGAAAGACCAAGGGAAACTAGTCTGGCTGCCTTGCAGTTCGGAAGACAGAAGGGTATTAAAGGCACTGGGTTTTACAAATTTAGATTACTGTTATAAAGAAACAGAAAAGAGAGATCTGCTTGCTGGACAACAACTATTTATTGATGCAGAAGAACATCCCGATCGTGCTGAACAGCTACTGCAAGAGTCCTTTAATGAGGGTTTTAATCCCGCAGGCATTATTCTTGGACAAGCACTTCTAAAAAAGAAGGAGTATGAAAGAGCGCTTTCTATACTGGAGAAAGCAATTATAGATGAAGAAGTTCTAATCAATGGATGCATTGAGCTTGTCGGCGATGGCGAATTAACAGCTGAGGAAATGGAAACTTTGGTTTCTTCAGAGGAATTGCGTTATTTTTTCAGAAATATTCACAGTCCGGATTTAAAATTCTTTCGTATAGCAGCTTCAATTAATGCTGCTTGTAAAGTCAACACCTGGAGTGACTTTCTAGAGAGGATCTGCAACCAAGAAGGAATGCCTCTCATGCAGAAAATGCAGATGCATTTAGTTGGACACAAAACCCCGGAAAACATTTTCGATCTGCCCATTTGGTTAAACAGCAAGAAATGGATAGACACAGTGTCTAAGAATTCGTCTACAGGCAAACAATTGGAACTTTTAACGGTCGACTTTATGCTGCAGTCAGAGATCGAGGCTTGCAATTACCTTGTTGAAAGAATCGCAAAATTCTGGATTCCAGCTTGGGTCAAGCATCACTGCCTACATGAAACAATCGGCCCAGAAATTCTGGATCAAGCGGAGTTTTTCTGGAAGGGGCTAAGACGGATCCTGAAGCATTGGAAGAAAACGGTCAAAGATCAGAATAGTCTTAGGACAAATTACTTTGAGATGAATGTGGTCTTAAAAAACCAAACATGTTTAGCGAAAGAAAACCGCTATTATAAAAAATGCCTAAAGTTATCTAAACAGGAGCATTAAATGTCAGCACAACCATTATTACACAGCACTTCATCATGGAACTCAAACCTCCGTTTAGGGAGTGCTTCTTTTGTGAAAATTCCTCCTAAAGGACTGCTTTTAGCAAGAGATCTCAAAATTTCCCTGATCTTGATCAATATCATCGGAAACAAGCTGGAGGTGCGTGTTACAGCCAAAAATAGGAGTACTTACTTAAAAATTGTGGGAGCAGCTCAAAAGAATTTTGCGGATAAAAGTAAGTACCATTTCGAAAGTACTTTCCAACTTTTTCCAAAAGATGAAAAAGGCCTTTGCACAGGCGAAGCTGTTAAGGCGGCATTGATTAGTAGCGTGTACCAAACAGGAGTTTCCTACCCTTTGGTTTATAGTGCTCCAGCTGAGGATATTTCGAATCAATTAGGCCTCATCATAAAATCTCTGCAGAAAGCAGACAGCAAAGTAGAGGAAATTACCCCGCAGATCCAAGGCTTCGTAAAATCTCACTCAGAGTGGCAGGTCTAACCCTTACTTACTTGATTTTAATATTAAATTAATTTATAATTACGTTCTTTAATAAAAGGTAATTATGAATACATTCCGAATATTAAGGCCGTTTTTTAATCCTGTGGATATTCAGATTGAAAAAACTGAGCCGAAGCCATTTGAAGTTCTGCAGGCAAAGGTAAAAGAACTGTTTGCCAATAACCTGAATTTTCCTTTCCAACTGGAGTTTTTAAAGAATCCTAAACAGACCTGCCACAAGGATAATGAATGGGTTCACATTACGAATGATGAAGATCTGAAGTTGAAAACTACCCCTTTCGACTTTAGAAAAGTAAGAATCAATGGCTCAACAGATGATTTAATTGAAAGCGCAATGAGTCAGATAACTGATCGAAAGAAAGAGCGCCACGATAGGGTGGTTGCCCATCAGAAGATGTGTAAAAACAGCAAAAGAGCCATTAGCGAAAGCATAGCTGATTATGATCTTCAGAAACCGATATTTCCTTATCCTTTGGATGAAACCTCGTTAATTGATTTAAGCACGACAGCCTGCGCTCCTGTTAAGCTGGATATTTGTGCAGATATCGCTGAAGACATTGGCAGCCGACCTACCATGGAAGATGCGCATTTTGCTCTGGAAATCGAACAGGGAGTGCTTGCTGGCGTTTTTGATGGGCATTGCGGTTCAAGGACAGCGCAAGCGATCGCAAGCTACTTCCCACGCATTTTCGAAGAGCAAATGAAACTTTCAGAAAATCATATCCACTACGCGTTTGAAAAAACTTTTGAGATCCTGCACAAGGCATTTTTCGATATCTTTGATGATGGCTCTACAGGCGTTGTGTCGTTCATAGATGTGCCAAAAAATCTGATTTATACTGCCACTTTAGGCGATAGCGAGGCAAGCATCTCTCGTTGCATCGACGATGAATATTCTTTAATTCCGCTTTCATGCGTACGCGATTGGACTTCTAAAAAGGACTACGAACGCTGCGCTGCTTCATTCAAGCATGACAAATCTCGTGCAGATGCATTTGTAAAAGCAATGAGTACGCTTAAAGAAAAGTATCTTCGTTATTCTCCTCTAGAGGTAACCAATTACATGCGATTTCCCTATGATGGCCATCCTGGACCTAATTTAAGCCGTGCTTTTGGTGATAAGCCGTTTTTCACATACAATGGCGTGGAAGTAATGAGCCGCAGACCCAAAATTTCTGTGCAATCAATCAAACCCGGCGATC
>JBKEAL010000174.1:0-16585 GCA_047972195.1 Parachlamydiaceae bacterium | reverse complement strand
GGTACGCGAGTTGGGTTCAAAACGTCGTGAGACAGTTTGGTCCCTATCTGTTGTGGGCGTAGGATACTTGAGAGGAGCTGCTTCTAGTACGAGAGGACCGAAGTGGACGAACCAATGGTGTTCCAGTTGTCCTGCCAAGGGCACAGCTGGGTAGCTAAGTTCGGAAAGGATAAGCGTTGAAAGCATCTAAACGCCAAGCCTCCCTCAAGATAAGGTATCCCAATGAGACCCCCCGAAGACTACGGGGTAGATAGGTTGGGTGTGTAAGCACAGCAATGTGTTCAGCTAACCAATACTAATCGGTCCATTGGCTTGACCACCTTTTTTCTTGACGAAATGAGTGGTCAAATTTTTTGAAGCTAAAGTAATGAGCGCTAAGTTGATTCTAAGCGCCTCAAGCACTGATTTAAGTTTATGATATAGACTAAAGTTTTCCTGGTGGTCATAGAGAAGGGGAAATACCCGATCCCATTCCGAACTCGGAAGTCAAGCCCTTCTTCGCCGATGGTACTGTGCACAAGAGCACGGGAGAGTAGGGCGCCGCCAGGTTTTTATTTTCAAGCCTCCAAATTGGAGGCTTTTTTTTGCCTTCAAATTTTGAGATAAATTTACCACCCGCTCACTAGCGTTCGCTAGAGCGCACAGAGAGGCGAGGAAAAGTGTTACCTATGTGGGTGAATAGCCCTTATTCTCTCACTGCCTTCTCTGTGGCCTCTCGTGAGCGATAGCGAACGGGTGGTTGATTTTCTTTTCAATTCTAACGAGGTATAATATGCATATTTATCAGGATATGGCACACGCTGCTCATCATGATCAATATTATAGGAATGCAATTCTATTTTTCTTAATAAAAAATAGGATTGCATTCCAATCTGCGATTGATTCACAATCGGACTATATGGAACCTTTTGATAAAGTTGCCTTATTTGTTCGCCAGGCACGGAATAGCGTGTTTGAGCTGTATGCCAAAAAGTGCGATGAGTACTTTGCCGCAAAGGGATTGCGGTCGCGCATTTTTCAAACGGTGCAAGGGGCGTTAGATGCCGGGGCTTTAAAGGACCTTAAGCAGTATGCGCCGAAGCTGACGATTTCATTTTCTGCGATGGATTTGGATCAAGAAGCGGCTTTGCCTAGCCTGTTGGGAGTACCGCACTTGGTGTGGTTTAAAGATCCGGGCTTTTTTGCTGTTCCGTTTTTGAAGACGGAAGGGCTCTATTTTGGTTTGACAGATCGATCCGACGCGCTGTGGTTTAAGCAGTGCGGGAGTGCAAACTCTTTCTTTCTGCCTTATCCTGCCCTTGAAGAGTGGCGTGCAATAGAGACGGCCCCTAAAGACTATTCTGTTTTGGTTTTTGGATCGGATCAAACATCTTTTGAGCTGAAGCAGGAGTGGGAAAACGGATTCAGTCGGCCTGAGATGATGGTTCTGGAGGGCGCTTTGAATGGGTATATCGACAATCCGGGCACTTCTTTACTAGAGCAGGTGACAGAATCGATCCGCTATTCTGAAATTGCCATGCGCGGCGATATGGCGATCAAAATTTTGGATCATCTGGCGGCTTATCTTGCTTGCTGGGAAAAGGAGATGTTGGTGCAGGCGGTCCAGAAAGTGGCCGAAGTGGTTCACGCCCCTTTGCTGCCTCTTGCCAACACGCTGGAATGGATGCGACGCGCGGATCTGGTGATTACCGGGACTTTTGGCTCGAGTGTTTCTGTGGAACTGGAGGCGGCTGCCCTTTCAGGAGCTTATCCTATTTTCTGTACGAATCCCTATCTTGAAGAGCTGATCCCTCAATGGGGAGTGGAGAGAAATGGTTGGGCTGCTGCGAGCCGCTCTATTCAACAGATGTTGAAGAACGCACCGGAGAGGAGCAGTCAAGTAGCCAAGTTGCAAAAATCCATTTTGGACAACTTGAGCCTCGATCAATTTGTTAATACAGTAACTTCACAAATGTCCTCCCGGCTCCATAAGTAAACGCCCAGGAAGTGCATAAGATCATCAAAGGAATCGTGACGCCTAAGGCAGGCGGAAATAGGATGGAGAGGGCTACGCTTAAAATGGCCAGGCTGAGCGATGCAGCCGCTGCGCGCGTAATCCAACGGTCTTTTGTGTAGACGGCAGTCCCGATCGAATAAGCAATCAAGAGACAGTAAGAGAAGATCGGCATGACGACCAGAGAGACTGCAAAGGCAACGGCAGTGGCTGCGGTGATGACGGAGGCAACTATGGTTTTTTGTTTAGTCGATAGTGGTTCTCTTTGTTGTATGAGTGGCACTCGGGGCATTGATTTACCTTCTTTAGCGGGTCGGCTGTGTAAGCTGCATGGCAATATTCGCATCGATAGAGCTCTTCCCTAGCTGGAAGGATCTTTTTTTTGCTTCCCTTAAAGTGCTGGTAAAGCCATAGCGCAAGCAGGCTTCCCAACGTGAGCAGGAGATAGATCATGGCAGCTGCCTGGGCAGATAGCTTAATCATGGAAGCGAACCTCGATTTCTCCTTGCGCCATTGGCATGCCGCTAGGGAGCTCTACGACCACTGTTTTAAGCAACTCTTCAATTTTTTTATCTAGGTTAGTGTTGCCGCTGCTTTTTTTCCAGGAAAAGAAATAAATTTTTCCAGTTTCTCCTTCGGCTTCAAAAACCAATGCGGCAGAAGGAGCTTCAAAGTCTGTAAATTCTATTGAGTGGATGTTGGGGTTTTTGAATTTAAATCCACGAGTGAGGAAGAGGTCGCTTTTCCATGTTTTCTGCACCATCGGAGAGGCTCGGAAAGATGCTTCTTCATTGTAAGAAAAAAAGTGGGGAACTTCAGGCGTTTCAATTCTTGCGACCTCAAGGTAGGGAAGCTTTACCGGAACAGGCGTTTCCTTTTCGCTATAAGCCTGGATAGTAGGCAGGCTGCTGGTCACAGTCAAGGGAGGCAGTTCTATCGGATCTTTAAGCATTCCCAAGTCGATATGGAATAGCGTAAAGAAGGCGACGTGGAACAAAAAAGCGCAGGAGAGGGCAAGAAGAAGGGATATGGTGAGAAACCGTCTCTTCTCTTTGTAGGCCAGGGTTAGGTTTTTTTTCTTCCGTTCCCACTTAAGCATGGTTAGGGAGCTTCCGGTGTAAAACTTAAACGAATCGGTAGGTTAAACTCCTGAAGAAGAGAAAACAGCTTGAGGAATGTACCGTACTCAACTCTTCTGTCCACGCTTAGCACTAAAGAGGGGTGGTGTCCCGGGTGGGTTGCAGCTCCTTTATCGAGTTCCTGCTTGACCATCTCTTTTAATGAGACCAAGTCCGAAATCGCTTTTTTAGACCCGACATAGATGACGTCTTGTGCGTCCACGACAATCAAAAGCTGAGTGGTGAGAGGTGGAGCATCCTGTGCTAGCGTAGGCGTTTCGATCTTGAGTGATTTCAAGGGCAAAATATCGGATGTGAATACGAAAAAGATCAGCAGCAGGAAGATGACGTCAACCAGAGGCGTCAGATCGATCAGGGAAAAAGAGCTTTTGAGCCGTGTTTTAAAACGCATCTTGATGCATCATGATGTCTATGATTTCCGATGATGTCGTTTGCATTTCCAGCACGAAGCCTTCTACGCGGCTAACCAGATAGTTGTATCCGATCACAGTCGGGATGGCAACGGCCAAGCCTGCCGCTGTTGTAACCAGGGCGTATTCCATCGCTTCCCCGATCTGGTTGGCAGAAATATCTACAAGGCCGCTGGTTTTCATTTCTGAAAAGGCCTGGATAAATCCAACGACAGTTCCAAGAAGTCCAATGAGAGGGGCAATGTGCGCGATCACCGAAAGGATCTTTGCATTGCGCTCAAGCGATGCAATTTCCATCATGCCGGCAATTTCCATCGCATTTTCCATCGTCTCTTTACCGCGGCTTGCTTTCATCAACCCTGCCTTTAAAATGGCAGCGATCGATCCACCTGTCGTTTCGCATACTTTGAGCGCTTCGATCATGTTTCCCTTTTCGATCTGGTCGCGTAACGAAAGAATTAGAGCGTTGGTATCGGCATCTGCTTTTTTCAAATAGATCCAGCGTTCAAAAAACACGCCGATGCCGACGACTGAGCAGAGCCCAATCACCAGTAAGATGAAATTCCCTCCGATTCCATAAGGGAGTAGATTCCCTAACAGTTCAATTGAAACCATACTGCTCCTCTAGTTTTTTTCTTGCTTTCTCAGCCCACGGCCCGCTTTTCAGTGCTAAAGATTCGAGCTGCTTTCTCGCTAGAAGCCTTCTTTCCTGCTCTTCATAAACTTCTGCGCGTAAATACATCGCCTTCAATCTCAGTGAAGAAACGGCCTCAAAATTGACGACGTCGGACAGAAGGGCCATGGCTTGATCGTACGACTTTTCTTTTCTCATCGCGTCGCTTTTTAAAATCATGAGAGATAGTTTTTCGTCGGTCGATAAGCTGTTCTTGCCGCAAGATAGGGCAAGATCTGCCAGGCGTTCTGTCTGTTTTGCCGGTTCATCTGTTTGGAGCGCTATCTCTGCAAGTTGGGCGTAGGCGTGAGACAGATAATAGCCTACTTGCATGCGGTTCTCTTTAAAATGCGCAAGCGTTTGTTCGCAAGTTGTTTTGGCTAATGCGGTATGGCCAAGTTTTACTTGTGAAAGGCTCAAGCCGTAAAGCGACTCCAACTTGAGCGGATCATTTTGAGCAAGAACCGCAGCAAGATCGCGGAAGATCTCTTCGGAATACTCAAAATAGATCCTTCGCTTGGCGCCTTGAGAGGCTTGGGCAATTTCGTAATTTGCCTTGGCTCTTTCAAGGACCGCTTTGTTTTTTAGAAATTCCCATGAGGCTGCAGCGACCGGGTCGTAAGCTTTCAATTTTTGGAAGCGGATTTCGACTTCCTGGAATAGATCGATCGCTTGCGTCAGATCTTTTCGCGCGACCATTCGGCCTTCGGTGGACTTGCGGTCTCTTGTGTGGTCAAGCGCAACGAGGTAAAGGGCTTTCAGCGTAAAGGGATGGTCGGGGAAGAGGGTGGGAAGTTTTTGCAAATGCTTGATCGCTGTTTTGCCGCCTTGTAAATAATCAGTGAGAGGAAATGCGTAAAAATACGCTTCGGGAGCAAAAGGAGAAGAAGGGTAAGCGCTGTATAAAGTGGTGTAAAGGGCTGCGGGATTTCCATTGGGAAGCTGCTCCTCCGCACGTGCGGCCCAATAAAGCGACGCATCGGCAAAAGCGGAATCGGGTTTTGATTGGTACAATTGAAAAAACCGATCTTTCGCCAAAGGGAAGTTTTTTTCTTCATAAAAAGTTTTTGCTTCAAGAAACGCATTTAGTTCGTTAGGCGTTTTCGATTCATCGTAGTGCACAGTTTTCAGTTTTTGCGCTTTCTTTTTCCATGCGTCCTGTTTTTCCAGAGAATGCTGCGGATCGTTTGCCAGCTTTTTGTAAACTGCGAGAAGCAGAATTTGGGTTTTTTTGGCCCATTCCGCGGCGTCGAGATTTTTTTGCGGCAGAGCTTCTTCGAGCCATTTTGCTGCAGACTCCCACTCTTTTTTTTGATAAGCCAGCGCACCATTTGTGAATCGCCATTCGTAAAAAAGCGCAGGATATTTTTTTAAATCGGCGTTATGGACTTGGTTTAATTTTTGTTCCGCTTCATTGGTTTTTCCTTGTTCCAATAAACATTTTGCTTGATATAAGGCCGCAACCGATTTGTAAAAATCATCCGGAGAGGTATTGTAAGCGTCATTTAGCAATGCCTCAGCCTCTTCGAAGCGCTTTTCTTCGAATTTTGCGAGCCCATGATTCAAATTTTCTGTACCATCGAACCCTTCTAATCCAAAAATGATGGCCGATGCAAAAAAAAGTTGCTGTTGCATGACATCCAGTATGGGCTATATTTCGGAATTAATCAACCCTTTTTAAAATATAGTGTGGAGTCGTTTTTGAACAGTGCGGACCGGCCTGTCAAGTTTCTCGAAAAGTTTTAGTGTAAGAAAAAATTGAGAAAAAGGTTGCACAATATATCCAAAAGATTCTATTCAGTAAATTGTCATGAAAACTGCATTTTGCGGGTGTATCCCGTCATTTGCAAAACTACAAGAGGAGTTTTACCATGGCTTTAAAAGACACAATCAAGCATTTGAAAGATCTTCTTTCAAATATTACATCTGACTTAGATAAGTCAGACAATGGCAACAAAGCAGCATCCCAGCGCGTAAGAACTGGAACTGTGAAGTTAGAAAAAATTGCTAAGCTCTATCGCAAAGAGTCAATCAAGCACGAAAGAGCAACAAAAGGCACGAAGAAGTCTTCTTCTTCCAAAAAGTCAACAGCGAAAAAAGCTACTCATAAAAAAGCAGCGCATAAGCCAGTTGCAAAAGCGAAAACAAAAGTAACGAAATCAAAACCAAAAGCTAAAGCTCATAAAGCAAAGGCTCGTGCCTTGTCTTTCAAAAAGCCTACAGCTAAGATTCTCACAAGAAAATTCAGCTTCCGTTAATCTTTCATTTTTCAGCCTATTACACGGGAGGCGAAAGCCTCCCTTTCTATTTTCCCATCTGATATGATGTTCTTCACTTGGAGTGTGCACAGTGAAAGAACAGACCGTTTTGGTAAAAATACAAAAATTGAATGCCCATGGAAAAGGGGTTGGCCCTTTTGTCAATCAGTCGGATCAAACCTTTTTGGGAGAAGTACCCTATACAGTTCCCGGTGACGAAGTAGAAGCTAGCGTCAAAAGAGGACGAAGCGGACAGTACCCTGCGAGATTGTTGAACATACAGACGTCATCTTCTGACGCCATCACTCCAAGATGCGTCCATTTTTTTAGTTGCGGCGGCTGCAGTTTTCAACGGCTTCCTTATGAAGCCCAGGCGCGTTGGAAAGAGGAAAAAGTGCGGCATCTTTTTCGGGATCTTTTGCTGGATACAGTGCGCTTTCAGCCAATCCTAACTTCTTCAGATCCTTGGGCTTATCGCAACAAAATGGAGTTTTCCTTTTCTCAGGACAAGAAGGGCGAACGCTACTTGGGTATGTTTCTGGCCGGAAGCCGAGGAAAAGTATTTAACTTAACGGAATGCCATCTCGTTTCTCCCTGGTTTGCGGAAACTCTTGCAAAAGTTCGGGCGTGGTGGGAGACGAGCGGCCTCTTGGCTTACAATCCCCCTCGAAATAGCGGATCATTAAGAACCATCACTTTGCGCGAATCCAAAACGACCGGAGAAAGATTGGCGATGTTGACCGTTTCCGGAAATCCGGAAGATGCGATCCATCGCAAAGACATTGAAACATTTAAAGCGTTATTTGACGATCATACGCCTGTCTATTTGAGAATCCATCAAGCGATCAAAGGGCAGCCAACCCAGTTTTATGAAATGCATCTCAAAGGGAAAGAGTCGATTGAAGAGAAACTGACCATCGAGTTGGATCCATTGAGGAAGTCGACGCTCCATTTTTCGATCAGTCCGTCCGCTTTCTTTCAGCCGAATACGATGCAGGCAAAACAATTGTACCAAAGTGCTCTCAAGCTTGCTGAGTTAAACGAAGAAGACGTTGTATATGACCTCTATTGCGGTACGGGAACGCTTGGTGCTCTAGCCTCCCGTTTCGTGGCCAAGGTGGTAGGGATTGAACTCTCTCCTGAATCGTCGCTCGATGCCCGAGAGAACGCAAAAGCGAACCAGTTGCACAACGTTGAGATCATTACCGGCGATGTCGGCGCAGCGTTAAAGGAAGTGAAGGATGCGCCTTCTCTCGTATTGTTAGATCCGCCTCGGGCAGGCTTAAGTTTGGAAGCCGTAGAACAGGTGGCTGCGTTTAAACCAAAACGGATCGTTTACATTTCCTGCAATCCAGAAACGCAAGCCAGAGATGTGCGACTCTTTTTAGAAAGAGGTTATGATTTAAAGCTTGTGCAACCTGTCGATCAATTTCCGCAAACGCTTCATATTGAGAACATCGCGTTGTTGACTTTTCGGGAAGATTGAGGCATTTTTAAACAAAAAGGATTCTTTATGAAAAAACTGACCACCCTATTACTTTTAGCGCCTCTCGGCCTTTTTGCTCAGGACATGAACGAGCCGCCGACCCAAGGAATTTCTCAAATGCTGATCCTGTTTGCGATGGCGATGTTCTTCTTCTATTTCATCCTCTGGAGACCTGAACAGAAGAGAAGAAAGGCAAT
The DNA here is from genome assembly GCA_047972195.1 of Parachlamydiaceae bacterium. GTDB lineage: Bacteria > Chlamydiota > Chlamydiia > Chlamydiales > Parachlamydiaceae > CAZSDA01. Next base: position 8,429 of record JBKEAL010000174.1, on the reverse strand, counting down.
GGACAAAATGCGCGCTGAAATGAAAAAAGGCGACCGCGTCAATGCCATGGGAATTTTGGGCACAATCGACCGCATCAACGACCACACCGTCATCTTAAAAATGGTCGACGGCTCCAAAATCGAAGTGATCAAGCCCGCCATCAGCGAAGTGACACCTTCCACAGGTGAAGAAGCCAAAAGCTAACTTCGTTCGAGAGGAAGAGAGAGGGAGTTACTTTTGTTAGCTTTGCACAACATCGATCAGCGCTTGCACGGAATCTTCGGGAGTATCTGGAAGGATGCCGTGGCCTAAATTGAAGATATAGGCGGGATCTCCTTTCATCGATTGGAGTAACTCTTTAGTCATGCTTGTGATAGTTGAAACGGGGGCTAGCAATGCTTCTGAATCGAGGTTGCCCTGGAGGCAGATGGTGGGAAGTTGTTTTCGGACTTCGCTAGGAGGAAGAGAAAAATCTAAGCTGATGGCTTCGACGCCCGTTTCCGCGATATAGGGAGCGAAGAGGGATGAGCCGCGGCAGAAGTAGATCAGCGGCAGGTTAAGTTCTTTAACGGCCTTGGAGATCTTTTTCAGCGGTTGTTGGCAGTATTTTTGGAATAGGGGGACAGGAAGCACTTCTGCCCAGCTGTCAAAGAGCTGGAGGGCTGCGCAGGAGCGTTGCAGTTTTAGAGCTTCGATCACGCCCTCTGTGAGTTGGTCGATAAGCTTTTCAAATTCTAAAGGATTTTGGTAGAGAAACTTTTTTACCTTGCGAAAGTCGCGGGAGGTTTTTCCTTCGATCAGATAACAGGCAAGAGTAAAGGGCGCCCCTGCAAAGCCGATGAGAGGCACTTTTAGGGAGGCGTTTAATTGGTCGATCGCTTGTGGAAGATAAGCTTGCTTTTCAGGGCGGTAGGAAAGATTAAACGGAATGCCTTGTGTAATGGGGTTGTCGATAATTGGACCGATCCCCTCGTCAAAGCGCACATTAAATCCCATCGCCTCAGGTACCATCAAGATATCGGAAAAAACAATCGCCGCATCAAATCCAAAGCGGTCGATAGGAAGATGCGTCACTTGCGTGATGAGATCAGGGTTGTGGCATAAATCCAAAAATGAGTGCTTTTCGCGCAAAGCGCGGTACTCTTTCATGTAGCGCCCGGCCTGGCGCATGAGCCATACGGGAGGGCGATTTTTGTTTTTGCCTTTTAGTGCATCAAACAGCAAAGAGCTCATAAGATTCTTTCTAAAATGTCTTCCACAGTGAATCCGAACGCTTTTTGCAGCGTTTTCATTGGGGCGGAGGCGCCGAAGCTTTCCATGCAGATCGCAATTCCGTCTCTTCCAATGTATTGGTGCCAGCCTTGAGCCACTCCTGCCTCGATGCTGACCCGAATGCCTAAGTCACCGCCGAAAATTGACTCTTTGTACTCTTTGCTTTGTTGTTCAAAAAGCTCCCAGCAAGGGAAGGAGATCACGCGCACTTTCTTGTCCATTTTTTCTAGCTGGGTAGCGACATCCATAGCTAAAGAGACTTCAGAACCGGTGGCAATCAGCGTGTAGTCCGGTTTGCCGCTTTCTTTTTTAAGGATGTAAGCGCCTTTGCCCATGCCGTCAGCGTAGGAAATGTCTGTTCCGGTGACGTCGGGAAGATTTTGGCGTGAAAGCAGGATCGCTGTCGGGCCTTTGTAGTTTAAGGCTGCGATCCACGCCATTTTGACTTCACGGCTATCTGCCGGACGGATGACGTGCAGATTGGGGATCGCCCGCAACGCTGCATAATGCTCTATCGGCTGGTGAGTAGGTCCATCTTCGCCTAAGAAAATGGAGTCGTGAGTGTATTGGTAGATCACATGCGCCTTCATGAGCGATGCTAAACGCACGGCGTTTCTCATGTAGTCAGAGAATGTTAGGAAGGTACCGATAAAAGGCACGATCATGTGGGTCAGATAAAGTCCGGTAGCCATGGTCGCCATGCCGAACTCGCGAACGCCGAATTTGATATTTCGTCCTTGGAAGGAGTCGCGAGCGATGATCGGGAACTGTTTCATCATCGTCAGATCGGAGCAGGAAAGGTCTGCAGAACCGCCATACAGATAGGGCAGTTTTTCTGCCAAGAAGCTCACAGTATCTTGAGAAGCTTTTCTTCCGGCGATCGGCGCTTTAATTGCCAATCCTTTTAACATCTCCTCGATGTTTGAAGGCACTGTTTGATCCCACATCGTTTGGTAATCTTTCAGAAGCTCAGGGTTTTCGCGTCCCCAAGCGGAGAATTGCGCTTGCCACTCGTCTTTTAAGACGGCCCCATGAGCGGCTTTTTCGTGGAAAAAGTCGAGCACTGTTTGCGGAATGTAAAAAGGTTCTTCCGGAAGGCCGAGCGCTTTTTTTGATTCAATCACTTCTTCCGCGCCGAGCGGCGAGCCGTGGACCTTGCTTGTGCCCGCTTTATTGGGAGAGCCTTTTCCGATGACCGTGCGCGCCATGACCAGTATCGGTTTATGCTGATGGCCTTTGATTCTATTGAAGAGGGCGGCAATTTCATCTAAGTTGTTGCCGTCGATTTTGTACACATCCCAACCATACGCTTCATACCTCTTGGCGGTGTCTTCAGATAAGGTTTCGGAGATGGGGCCGTCCAGGCACACTTGGTTGGCATCATAGATGACGATCAGGTTGTCGAGCTGCAGGTGGCCTGCAAGAGATGACACTTCGGAAGAAACGCCCTCCATCATGCACCCATCGCCCACAAGCGTGTACACTTTATTGGAGAAGATCTTGTGCTTTTCTGTATTGAACTTTGAAGCGAGGGCTTTAAGTCCCAATGCGAGCCCCACGGCATTTCCAATGCCTTGGCCAAGCGGACCGGTCGTCGTCTCCACGCCTGGGGTTTCATGGAGTTCGGGGTGGCCAGGCGTCTTGGAGTGCAGCTGTCTAAAGTTCTTGAGCTCTTCCAAAGAAAGATCGTAACCCGCTAAGTGTAAGCAGGAGTAAAGCAGCATCGACCCGTGGCCGGCTGATAAAATAAAGTGGTCGCGGTTAGCCCAGTTCGGATCTTTTGGATCGTAGTTCAACAGGACCCCGTAAAGGTAGGCGCCCAGTTCTGCGCAACCCATCGGCAATCCGGGGTGGCCTGAATCCGCTTTTTGGACGGCGTCCATGGAAAGGCCTCTAATCGTATCGGCGCTTTTGGCGAGTAAGGTTTTAAGATCGAGATTGAGTGCAGTATCCATGGCGAAATTCCTTTCAAGTTGTGATCCGACCTCTTTCGAAAATTCTGCAAAAAATCCGCTCAAAAATAGCTCATTTTTCCAACAAATGCGAATTTCGAAAAAGGTCTATTGAAATAATTTACCCTTTCTCACCAAAATGTTCAAGTCGGAGGCGGAATATGACACAACACATAGCGCGCAATGCAGTGGGGGCGGTGACTCCCAATTTTACAGTGGGGCATCTGCTTTTATTTAAAGGCGCAACTCTACTTAAGAAAATCGCCGCCGTTGTCCGAAAGATCAGGCTTTATCGCAACCTCAATAACCAACTACCGTTGGCAATCGGTTCTATACTGAACGTCACTGTAGGGAATAACCCCACTGTTCAGCAGATCGCACGATTTCTGTTTGGCACCATTTCCGCGATTAAATGCTCGGAAGATTTGATCCTGCTTACCGGAATCCTAAGAGAGTTGAAAGAGAATTTCAAAGGTGACAGCTATCTCATGGTGAAAGGAGGTAAGGGATTTGAATCGGGCAGGTTTAAAGCGCGGTTGCATTGGGCAAAAGATGTGTGGCTAGAGAGAATTAAGCGCACTTTCCAATTGATAGGTGCATTTTTTAAACAGCTTGGCAGTTTGAGCCTTCATATTTTAGATGTAGAAGCCGCCTTTAATGAAAATACAGTGTCTGAAATGATCGTCCATGGAAGCGATCTGTGGCGCCACCTCTCTTCAGATGAAGAGGTATTGGCTAAGACTCTGCTTAGAAAAAAAGATGAGAATGATCTGCTATTTGCTCGCTTTCAATCAACTTTCCGTACTCAAGCTTTATTGCAGATTCTCACCGTCCCGGTTCGCGTGAGAAATAAGATGCCCGATTCGAGGGATGTCAGACGGTTCTTTAGAGAGCAAAAGGCATTTTTTAAGGTCCCTTTCCAAATCCTCAAAGAAAAAGTTAAAGGCCTCCCCGATGAAGAGCGAACAGTTGCGTATTGCACAGAAGGCGTGGATGATCCCGCATCGTATAAAGTTCTACCCTCTCCAAAATTACCGCTAGAAGTAATCAGTAGAGATTTGGTAAAATCAAAGTAAACCCCAATTGAAAAGCATTATGTTATCCAATAAAATCCGATCGAAGTTTTTGGACTATTTTAAGAAAAATGGCCACAATGTAGTTCCTTCATCATCCGTGGTTCCTCACGATGACCCATCCTTGTTGTTTATCAATGCCGGAATGAACCAGTTCAAGGATGTGTTTTTGGGTTCCAGTGTTCGAGACTACACGCGCGCCACTTCTAGCCAAAAATGTGTCCGAGTCGGCGGCAAGCACAACGACTTGGAAAATGTTGGCCACACTTCGCGCCATTTAACGTTTTTCGAGATGCTTGGAAACTTCTCTTTCGGCGATTACTTCAAAAAGGAAGCGATCCGTTTTGCCTGGGAAGTATCGACGCAAGTGTTTGAGTTTGATGCGGAGAAGATTTATCCGACGGTATACAAAGACGACGATGAAGCGTTTGAGTTGTGGAAGGCGATCGTGCCTGAATCCCGCATCACGCGATTTGGTGAAAAAGAGAACTTTTGGGCAATGGGCGAAACTGGACCTTGCGGTCCCTGTTCAGAACTTCTGTATGATCGCGGCCCTGCCTTTGGATCGGCGACAAAGCCCTCCGAAGATGCCGAGGGCGAGAGGTTTTTAGAGTTCTGGAATCTCGTTTTCATGCAGTTCAACCGCTTTCCCGATGGAAAAACTGCGCCGCTGCCGAAGCCGTCGATCGATACCGGAGCGGGCCTAGAAAGAGTTGTCAGCTTGAAAATGGGCGTGGACAGCGTCTATGAAACAGACGTCTTGCGCGCATTGATTGGGAAAGTCGAAGAGATCTCGGGCAAAAAATACAACGGCCATGATCCGGCCTTTAGAGTCATCGCAGACCATTTGCGCACGCTGGCGTTTGCAATCGCAGATGGAGTTCAACCTAGTAACCTGGATAGAGGCTATGTGTTACGCAAAGTGTTGCGGCGCGCAGTCCGTTACGGCAGGCAGCTAGGCTTTGAAGATCCGTTCCTTGCAAAAGTGTATCCCGGTTTGATCGAAGCTATGGGACAGGATTATCCGGAACTAAAGAGTGCGAAAAATCGCATTGAAGAGATCCTCACTTTGGAAGAGGAGGCGTTCCTAAAGACGCTGAAGCGCGGCGGCGCGATGCTTGGACAGATCGTGGAGAAAGCGCAGAAAGGAAAGCATGAGATTTCAGGCGACGATGCGTTTAAGTTGAAAGACACTTATGGCCTTCCTTTTGAAGAGATCCAGCTGCTGGCCAAAGATTCTCAATTGACAGTGGATGAGAAGCGGTTTGCCGAATTGGAAGGCGAAGCGAAAGAGCGATCCAGGGCTACACAGAAAATGACAGGATCTGTTGCCGCAGAAAACCTTTTTGATGGATTCGTTAAAGAAAATGGCCCTACACAGTTTCTTGGATATCAGGAAACCTCTGCAGAAGGCATCGTAAAAGCGATTGTCAAAGGAGGAACATTTGTTCAAGAGGTGCATCCTGGAGATGAGGTAGAGATCGTTTTAGACCAAACTCCATTTTATGCTGAGATGGGAGGCCAGGTAGGCGACACAGGGCTTTTGGCTGGTGCCGTCACGGTTTTCGAAGTGAGCGATTGCAGAGCGCCGTTTAAAGGTGTGATCTCTCACGTCGGTACAGTTAGAGATGGAAAGATTTCTGTGGGCGACACGCTCAAAGCACAAGTAGATGCAGAGCGCAGACAAAAGATTGCCAACAACCATACAGCGACCCACCTTTTGCATTACGCTTTGCAACAGGTATTGGGCGAGCATATCAAGCAAGCGGGTTCCGTTGTGGATCCTCAAAGACTGCGCTTTGACTTCAGCCACCATAAGCCTTTAACCCCTTCAGACATTGCGAAAATCGAAGATATCGTCAATGGAATGGTGCGCAGCAACCATGCGGTCGAAACTTACGAATTGAGCTTTGAAGATGTGAAGAAACGCAGCGACATTAAGCAGTTCTTTGGCGAGAAATATGGATCCCGCGTCCGCGTTGTGGAAAGCGGAGATGCCAAGGAGCTGTGCGGTGGAACCCACACCTCCTCTACAGGAAATATTGGTTATTTCCGCATTGCTAAAGAAAGCAGCATTGCAGCTGGTGTGCGAAGGATTGAAGCAGTGACTGGTTCTGAGGCTGAAACGCTATCCAGAGAACCGCTTCAAGAGATTGATCGTGCGTCTACATTGCTCAAAGTGCCTGCGCCTAAAGTGCTCGAGCGGATCGAAAAATTATTGGAAGAGAACAAGGGCTTAGCACAGGAATTGAAAACGCTTCGTCAAAAAGAACTTGCCCAATGGGTGGAGACGCTCTTTAACGAGAAAGAGACGCTGCGAGGCGTTTCCATTGTGGCAAGAGAACTACCTTTGGCTGCCGATGAGCTTAGAGTTGTAGCAGACCAGCTGATGGAAAAGATGGGTTCAGGGATCGTTCTTTTGGGTCAGGGCAGCGAAGGTAAGGCGCAAATTTATCTGAAGTTGAGCGATAATCTCGTGAAGCAAGGCTTGCATGCCGGAGCGATCATTAAAGATCTTGCCCCGTTGATCGAAGGATCGGGTGGAGGCAAGGAAAGCAGTGCAACAGCCGGAGGGAAGGCAAGAGAGAAGCTACCGCTTGCCCTTCTCAAGGTAAAGGAATATGTTCCATAACCTCAATGGGTCCACGCGCCTCATAGAAGTTCAGACGCTGTTCCGCGAAGGCAGTTCTCTGCTTTTTGAACAGCTCTGGAATAGTCCAAAAGCTTTTTTAGCGTCTCTGGCAGTGAAGTCGACCGGCAAACACATGCTGATTGTAACGGGAGCAAGCACTGAAGAGGTGCGGCTATTTCAAGATTTCAAGCAGTTTACTGACAGTCCGATCATCGATTTTCCCGCTTGGGAGACACTTCCTTCAGAAAATATTCCTCCCAGCCCAGATATCGTCGGAGAGCGGTATTTAGCGCTGCAGAAGGTGCGTGAATCAGGCCAACCCTGCATCGTACTCACAAGCCTTCAAGCGTGCTTGCAAAAACTTTTGCCGCCCGCCCGTTTCTTTGAAATGAACTTCACATTAAAGCCGGGAGATCAGCTTCCATTCGATCCCTTCATCCAAAAGTTGGAGCAGTGCGGCTATACAAGAAAATCGATTGTGACTGATAAAGGGGAATATGCTGTTCGTGGGGGCATCATCGACCTGTTTCCTGTGTCCACACCAGACCCCTATCGCTTGGAATTTTGGGGCGATCAACTGGAATCGATCCGCACATTTGACCCCATTGGGCAGAAATCGATATTGACTGTGCAAGAGCTTCAGATGCTTCCAGGACAGGAAATGGAGCTGATCCAGAAAGAGGAGCAGCTCGTCTCCTTATTGGAGTACTTGGGACCCAATACGATGATTCTCTTTGACGATCTTTTGGCATTAGAAGATCGCTATGCACAGCTGATCGGTTTTTCAGGGTTAGGAGCGCATTTCTTCTCTATAGAACAGTTTTTAGATCAAACGGCTCCCTATCAAAAACTGTATCTGTCAGCGCAACCGATCGAGGAACTTTCCGGAATAGAAACTGCGAAAAGCGTCAATTTTTATTCCAAGCAGACTCCAGCCCATCCTTTGATTTTCGAGATTTTTGGTAGAAAGCAGGAGGCGTACCGCATTCCGGAGCCCTTTGCTTCTTGTCGAGAAGTTTTGCTGCCGGAAATCGAAGAACCTGCTCCCGATGAATGGTTGAAAGGTCTCTGTGCTCTTCCTGAAGAGTGGACTCTCTACCTTCTCGTCGAAAGTGAAGCGGAAGAGGGAAAGCTGCTCAACCATCTAAGAGACTTATCTTTGCATCTTCCACGGCATACTCACATCCAGATCGGCTATCTGTCGAGCGGGTTCGCTGTTTCAGAAGTAAAGACATTGATCTTCCCGATGACGGAGATCACCCATCGCTTTAAAATCCGTAGACAGAAACAGCGAAGCACCTACCACACTACCTTTACAGAGTCTTACGATCTCCAACCAGGCGATCTGGTCGTCCATTTCCATCAAGGGATCGGCAAGTATATAGGCATTGAGAAGAAGCCGAACCATCTTGGCGTAAGGAGCGATTGTTTCCTGATAGAGTCTGGAGAAGGCGGAAAGCTCTAAGTGCGTACTCAGCAAGCCTATTGAGTCAGCACATCCTGCGGCGCTCAGGAAGAGA
>JBKEAL010000170.1:0-23784 GCA_047972195.1 Parachlamydiaceae bacterium | reverse complement strand
ATTTTGAGTAACTAGTTCGTCATAAGTCAGCATGCTTGAGGAGTATGCTGAAAATATCATTTAGCATGGAAGGAAAATTTTAAGTAAATGTTCGCGGGGGTACCCCGTGAACATTTACTAATAAATGGAGGGGGAAATAAAAAAACCGTTAAGCCATTTCTGGCCTAACGGTTTCGCTAAATTAATTCAGCTTATGATCGAGAGGTACTAAACTGCAGTGCCCTCTTCGACGCTAGCAGACGCTTCTACCGAGTGGTGAGATGAGCTAGCAGCTCTACCTAGTACAGGAACAGGAGCAGGAATATCTTCTGTAAAGCCAACCTTTTCAGTCGCTTGGTCTTGTCGCTTCTTGAGGAAGTGCAAGGTGATGCCGATGGCAGAGACCGCGAAGAATGCAACTGCCAATGCGATTACGCCAACACCGGAAGCGATCAGCAATCCTGTAAAGACGATGGAAGCGATTGATGCAATGATCAATACGGTATTCAAGCTAATATTAACTGCCTCTTTACCGATGTTCCAGCGGTTATTCTTTAACTTGACGTCGTATTTTTCCACCTTTCTTTCTGCAAGAGGGCGTACAAGATCATTGCGTTGATCTTCATCATCGAGATCGAGATTTGTCCAGTTGGCTCTGTCATTATTTAACACATTGCGGCGCGCTTCATTTTGGTTGGCCGCTCTGACTGCCGCATCAAAAGCTCTAGCCGCTTTTTTCGCTTGGTGCTCTTTTCTAAATGCGTGGATCTTTTTGAAGACTTTCAGAGGGTTTCTTCCGCGAGCTGCAGTTTTTGCATCTTCTGCAGCTTGATCCGCCTCTTGCATTCTGTTGCTTGCATTATTCGCTTTAGTGTCAAGATCGCCCTGAACCCTCTCAGTAACGCCGATTTTCCTTGTTAACGAATCAACTTTTTGCTGTTTAAATTCCGCTGTGATGCCAAGCTGTGCACGCTCTTGCCAACCTGTTTTTTTCTCTTGGAGGTGAGTTTTGTCTTCTTTGAGGGTTTGGATTTTGCGTGAGCTTTGTGCGATGTCGACAGCGCCTTTTGCGATGCTGACTGCTGCAGCTATAGAGCCTAATGGCGCCCATGCAGCAAGAACGGTTCCTACAACAGGGATTCTTCCGATTGCGCTGCTGAGTTTGCCTACAATATCGAACGCTTTGGTAGCTGAAATGAGTTTTGCGCCGGTTAAACCGATGCTAGCAAGGTCAAGAGTGCAAGATGCAACTTTGAGAGGAGACTTAGTATTCTGAGCGATATCGTCGATGTTTTTGCCTGTAGCAAACAACTTGATGACATCGGCGCTGTCTGCAAATACTTTTGCAGATGTTCCGATCCAAGGCAAGTGCTTGAAAACGGTTGCAAAAAAGCCTAAGACACTTTTGGCTAGTTTTGCTACGTTACTAATGGTTCCAGAGTCGTCTGTGATCTCTTTTACCTTTCCGGTAACGGATTTTCTATTTTTAAGGTTCTGAAGTCTTTTTTGAACGACAGCGTTCTCAGTATCAGCATCTTCGATAGCATTTCTTGCGCGGAATGCGTTGTATCCAGCAATAGCAGCACTCATCTCTTAACCTTTGGTTTAAATGGTTTAAACGGTTTGGCCTTGGGCTCTTAATTTTCGGACGATTTTACTTAGGGCATTTGCATCTTTATCCAGTGTTCTCAGGCAGGAAGCCGCAAGCTTAATCGTAACAAAGCGGTTTTCCTCTTTCAGCCAGAGACGTTTTGTCTGCAGGTTTGGCGTAAAGCAGCGCTTGTTTCTTCCTGTGACTTTAAGGCCGATACCTTTTTTCTTTTTGGCAATACCACGGATTGAGTAGGTGTAACCGCGTGTAGTTTTCTTGCCGCTAACTTGACATTCTTTTGACATGATTGATCTCCACAAATTGAATTAGTTTAGGATTTTAACCGAATGGAAGTTATTGATCAAGCATCATTCGAGAGGAATCCATTTTGACCGGACATTGAAGCGTCGGTCTTTTTGGATGATGCGCTCTTTTTCGATGAGTTCTTCATCTTTCATGGGGGGCAATTTTTTCTGAAGGTCTTTCTTGAATGCAGCCACTTTCTTCTGGATCTCCCGAATGCTATTCCAGTCAGAGGGGGTGAGCGTTTCGGCTGAGTTTAGAAGTTTTTTCAAGGCGCTCTGTTTGACTCCCACCTTTGTGTAAATGTCTTTGTCTTCTTTGTTCAGCTGGATCAGGTCGTTTTTCACTTTTTTTAAGATGAGAGTAGCGTCTTCAGCAGTCATTTTATGCTGTTTGCCGGCAGTGGCGTCGAGGAGTTTTTTGGAGGTGAGCTTGATCATTCCCTCTTCAAGTGCTTTTTCGACTTTTGAAAAGTTTGCTTTTGCCATATAATAAAATTTTAACAGAAACCAAGATACACATGAAAGAACTTTACGCAGACGTTGTGGTGATTGGCTCAGGCCCTTCAGGTCAAAAGGCAGCGATCCAGGTGGCGAAACTGGGGAAAAAAGCAGTCGTTGTCGATGAGTGGGGACTTGCTGGTGGGAACTGTCTATATAATGGGACGATCCCTTCCAAAACGCTGAGAGAGGCGATCATCGACTTGACCCGTTTTAATGAACGGCACCTATTTCCTGACAAATTCATCCCGATCGAAGAGATCTCCATTGCCAGCCTGACATCCCGCTTAAATCGCGTGATTGAAGAGGAATACAACCTGCTGTCTCGCCAGTTTAAGAAGAATGGGATCGAGATGGTGGCCGGCATTGCGCGGTTTGAAAGCCCGCATATGATCATCGTCGTCGACCGGGAAGACCGGATCACGCATCAGATCAAAGGCGAAAAATTCATCCTTGCCTGCGGATCGCAGCCAAGGAATCCGATTGGCATTCCCTTTGACGATGAGGTCATTCTCGATTCCACAAGGCTGTTAAAGATTAAAAAAATCCCAAAATCGATGCTGGTCTTGGGCGGTGGAATCATCGGCTCCGAGTATGCGAGCTTTTTCTCTGCCTTGGGAACGGAAGTGACGATCATCGATAAAAAAGACCATATTTTACCGCTACTGGATCCCGAAATCGGCATCGTTTTACAAACGGCGCTGACAGATCTCGGAATGAAATTTAAAGGAAACAAAGAACCGGTTGAAATCAGTCGAACAGACGGCAAGGCTTATGTGAAATATAAGGATGGAACTAGCATGGAAGCCGATTGCTTGCTTTATGCTTTAGGTCGCCAGGCAAATGTTTCTTACTTGCACATCGAAAATGCCCTGCTTGCAGTCAATGAGAGAGGCTATGTGCCCGTCAATGCTCTCTTCCAAACCTCTCAACCTCATATCTATGCAGTGGGGGATGTGATCGGCGGAGCGTCATTGGCCTCGACCAGCATGGAGCAGGGAAGACTTGCAGCCCGACATGCGATGGGACTGGAAACGCACTATTTCCCTAACTTTTATCCGTTGGGCATCTACACGATTCCCGAGATTTCTAGTATCGGTTACACGGAAGATGATCTAAAAGAGCTGGGTTTCCGCTATGAGATAGGCAGAGCCTATTACTATGAGCTTGCCAAAAGCCACATCACCGGCAGCAATGTCGGACTGTTCAAAATTCTTTTCCATCCAGATACGCTGGAGCTTTTAGGCGTCCACATCATTGGCCGATCGGCGACGGAACTGATCCACATCGGTCAGATCGCGATTTCCTACCGCGCAAAGATCGACTATTTCATCGACCAGATCTTCAACTATCCAACCTATGCGGAAGGATACCGGGTGGCGGCGTTGAACGGCATCAACAAGATCAAGCACGTACGTTGAGAACGACGCCTTTTTTAGGGTCATAGCTAATTTCTACGTGGTCTTTGTTTTTAATGGTTCCGCTTAAGATCGCTTCAGAAAGCTTGTTGACCACTTCTTGCTGGATGAGGCGTTTTAATGGCCTTGCGCCAAAACCCGGATCGTAGCCCTCTTCTGCAAGGAATTTCAGTAGCTCTTTTGTCCAGGAGAGGGTGACGCTTCTCTCTCTCAATCTCTTTTCCAGTAGATGCAGCTGGATCTCGACGATCTTTTCCATGTCTTCTTTGCGCAGCGGCAGGAAGGGGAGGATGTCGTCTAAGCGGTTTAAGAACTCCGGGCGGAAATGTTCTTTCAAGATCGGATCGAGGATATCTAGAATCACATCTTTGGAAATGACTGATTTACTGTGCGAGATCTTTTCTAGAATCTGCTGAGAGCCGAGGTTGGAGGTCAGGATGAAGAGCGCATTTTTGCAGTTGACGACGCGGCCTTTTCCATCGGTGATCCTTCCATCGTCGAAAATTTGCAGGAGGATGTTGAATACATCGTGATTTGCCTTTTCCACTTCATCTAAGAGAACGACAGAGTAGGGCCTTCTTCTTAAAGCTTCAGTGAGCTGGCCTCCTTCATCGTAGCCGACATATCCGGGAGGGGAGCCGATCAAGCGGGAGACGCTGTGTTTTTCCATGTATTCCGACATATCGAGGCGGATCATCGCCTCTTCCTGATTGAATAGCTGGTCAGCCAGAGCCTTGGCTAGTTCCGTCTTTCCAACGCCTGTCGGACCGACAAACAGGAAGACGCCGATCGGCCTATTGGGATCGCTCAAGCCGGAGCGGGAGCGTCGGATCGCTTCTGAGACGGCTTTAACGGCGATCTCTTGCCCAATCACGCGCTTGTGCAGCTCATCTTCCAGGTGCATCAGCTTTTGTGCTTCTCCTGAGAGCATTTTATGTACAGGAATGCCTGTCCACTTGGATACGACATGCGCGATCAAATTTTCATCGACCTCTTCTTGAAGAAGGCGGTGAGGCTTGCTGTTTAGCTCTTTCTCTGTTTCTTCGATCTCTTGCTGAAGCGCAGGAATGACGCTGTAGCGCAGTTCTGCGACCTTGTTGTAATCCATTTTGCGGTCTGCTTCCTCTTCCTGGAAACGCAAGTGCTCAAGCTCGTTCTTTTTCTCTTTGATGCCATCGATCAGCTTCTTTTCCTGGTCCCACTGCTGCTTTAAGCTGTTGAGCTCTTCTTTGATGGCGGCGATACGGCCGTCGAGTACTTTTGCCTCTTCAGCGCTTGTAGGGCTGTTTTCTCGCTTTAATGCTTCCTGCTCCACGATCAATCCTGCGAGCTCCCTTTCTTTGCGATCTATAGGGAGGGGGCGGCTGCCCAGTTGCATGCGGATCAAGCTTGCTGCTTCGTCGATCAGGTCGATCGCTTTGTCAGGAAGCTGGCGGTCTGTAATGTAGCGACTGGAAAGAAATACAGCGGCATGGATTGCCGATTCAGTAATGCGGACGCCGTGGAAGATTTCGTAACGTTCTCTTAAACCGCGCAAGATGGCAATCGCATCCTCTAAACTTGGCTCCTGGATGAGAACCGGCTGGAAGCGTCTTTCCAAGGCAGCGTCTTTTTCGATGTGCTTTTGGTATTCGTTGAGGGTGGTGGCGCCGATACAGTGCAAGGTGCCTCTCGCTAGTGCAGGTTTGAGAAGGTTTGCAGCGTCCATGGCGCCTTCTGTTGCGCCGGCTCCGATCAACGTATGCACTTCGTCAATGAAAAGAATGATTTTTCCCTCATTTTTTTCGATGTCGTGCAGGATCCCTTTTAGCCGTTCTTCAAACTCGCCACGGTACTTCGTACCGGAGAATAAGCTGCCCATCTCGAGGGATAAAAGTTCATTGAGCTTCAAACTGTCCGGAACATCTTCCTGGACCATTCTTTGAGCAAGACCTTCGGCGATCGCTGATTTACCTACGCCTGGCTCACCTATTAGCATGGGATTGTTTTTGGTACGGCGGCTCAACACCTGCATCGTACGGCGGATCTCTTCGTCCCTTCCAATAACGGGATCGAGTTTTCCCGATTGGGCAAGCTTAGTGAGGTTTTTGCAATACTTGTCTAAAGTTTGCAATCCGGCTTCTGCGTTGGGGGAATCCATGTGTCGGTCTCCTCTGATGCGTTTGATTTGGTCTTCGAGATCTTTTTGGCTGATTCCCGATTTGACCTTCCAGGAGGAGAGTGGTTCGCCTCCACCCTTCCAGTAAGAAAGTAAAAAATGGTCCTGGCTGACGTAGCTGTCTATCCAGTCCTTAGCAATTTTTTCCGCTTCGGCAATCCGCTCAGCTAATCCTCGGCTGGCGTGAATCTGATTGCTGGATGGGCTGCTGAAGGTTGGAAGGCGGTTAATCTCTTTTTGTACGGCTTCCAGCAAGGAATCGGGCTTTGCGCTTAGGTTTTGGAGAATCGAACAGAAGTAATCGTCCGGTTTTTGCAGAAATGCTGAAAGCAAGTGATTTTCAGTCACTTCCGTATTATTTCGTTCTTGCGCGTCGCGGAACGCTTCCTGGAGAGCGTCCGTAACGGAGTCGGTGAAGTTTTGCGCCATAGCCTTCTCCTGGTTGGTTCTCTAATTTTCATAAAATTACGATTCCTTGACAAGATGTTTCATTATGGGAAATATTCCCCCTATGAAGAGGAGCTTTTTTTTACTCATTTTACTAGTGGTAGCTTCCTGTAAGGTGGGGCCTGCCTATCACCCTCCCTGCGTCGAAACGCCTGAAGAGTGGAAGGGAGAGGCTGTAGCAGGAGAATTGCCGGAGTGTCTGGAGAAATGGTGGGTAATCTTCAACGATGAGACCTTAAGCCAGCTGGAAGAGGAGACAATCCTCAATAACCCCGACCTGGAAACGGCATTATGGCGCATTGAAGAAGCTCGCGCCGTGGCTTCTCGTGAAAAAGCGCTGCTATTTCCTGAAATCAATATTCAGCCTGGATTCTTTAATACAGGCGTGTTGTTTAAAATCTTCCTACCTCCCGGCGGGGGCTTTCCTCCCACTATCGCAGCCAATGACGTCTTCCGTATCCATCAGCAGCTATTTGCTATGCCGTTACAACTGAATTATAATTTAGATCTTTGGGGCGTTCAGCAGCAGAAATTTGAATCGGCATTTTACACGGAACAGGCAAAGGAGGAGTCTTACCGCTCTCTGCTGCTTGCTTTGACGACCTCTATTGCAGAGGCCTATTTCAACCTCCGTTCGATCGACGCGGCTATTTTGCTATTGGAAGCGACTATCGACCTAAGAGCAAAAGACTTAAAATTGAGTGAAAATCGCTTCCGCATGGGGCTGGTTTCCGGTCTGGATGTGGAAAATTACAAACAGCTGCTAGCACAATCCCAGATCGACCTCGTAGATAATGAAAGATTGCGCTCCCTACAGGAAAACCAGATCGCTACTCTGGCAGGTATTCCTGCTTCTATGTACTCGTTGCCCAGGATGCCCTTGATGGTGAGCCCTCCAAAGATTCCGGCAAGCCTGCCTTCGACAATGCTGCTGAGAAGGCCTGATCTCGCCGAAGCGGAAAGGACGATGGCCGCACAACACGCCTTAGTTGGCTCCGCTTATGGCGAACTGCTTCCCTCATTTGCACTCACAGGCGGTTTAGGCTATCAAAGCCCTGTTTTCCGTAAGTTCATGGAAGAGGCGAGCCGCTACTGGACAATGGGCGTCCAATCAGATCAAACACTATTTGATGGCGGAAAGAAATTCAGTGACATTGACATTGCTTGGGCACGCTTCTTTCAGACTTCCACTAACTACAAATCGATCGCCCTAAGAGCCTTTAGGGAAGTGGAGGACTCGCTTGTGGAAATTGAAGCTGAAGAGAAGCAGGTCAAAAACTACGAATACCTCTTAACCGCCGCCGAGCAAGCGTCTAACATGTCGAAACGCCGCTACGAAGCGGGCCTTGTGAACAACTTCGAATACATCGTGAATGAACGAGCCGTCCTTCAAGCCAAGCTCAGGCTGCAAGCCCTGATCGGCCTGCAATACGCCTCCACACTCAAGCTCATCCGCTCCTTAGGCGGCCTTTGAAAGAGTTTTAAACACAAAGAAACAAAGCCACAAAGAAAAAGCAAAAAATAAGTTACTAGTGGGGTTAGCAGAGGCAGTCCTGATTGGTCTGTAATACGACTCCACACGTGCCCTTTGAAGGCAGTTTAAACGCAAAGGTAGGGATTTAAGAAATCTTTGTGTCTTTGTGGCTGTGTGTTTCAATTATTTTAAGAGAAGACAGCAAAATAAGCTGCTAGTGTGGTTTGCGGAGGTGTTCGGGGCGGAGGCAGCCTTGTAGGCGTCCAACGGCTTTTCCGTGCTTAAAGAGCAGTGAAGGATCGACCCAGATGCGGAAGCCCGATTCCTGGGCGCGTTTGCAGAACACGAAGTCCTCCCCGCAGAGTCCATCGTTGACGATTTCTGTGTTGAATAGGAAATGGCCTGGTGTGGAACTGGTCTCGTAAGTAAGCTCAGGGTGGTCGGCGATCATCTTTTCAATGACATGGCGCTGGATCAGCATGAAACCTGCCGGAATTGTTTTCATCTCCATGAGATTTCCATCGAAGATGTAGAAATGCTCTTTGTCGTACGCTGCATTAAAGAGAAAAGCGGAGAGATCGCGAGTGGGGTAGCAGCCTCCAATAAGCTCTCTGTTATGAGAGAGAAGGTTTAAGACGGCCTCAGGCTCCCATCCCAGATCGGCATCGATGCACAGGATATGACTGCAATCGCTTTTCAAAAAAGTATCGAGAAGTTCATTTCTGGCTAGTGCAAGAGAGGATTTGGTTGCATTGATCTGTACGCGGAAGGAGATCCGCTTTTCTTTGAGAAGGGTGGTTGTTTCTGCTAAAGATATGGCGTAGTGGTTGTCTACAAGCCCTAGAAAGGCTGGAGTTGCAATAAAGATGCTAACCATTGCCGTTGTGTGGTTGCAGGGATAACTTGTCTATGAGTTTTCCTACGATGCCATCGTGGTTAAAGTTGATTGTAGGGTCTAGCCAGAGGCGGAAACCGGATTGGCGTGCCAGCCTGCAGAAAAAGTAATCTTCCCCCCAGAATTCTCCATCGATCACTCCTGTATTGAACAGGCAGTGTCCAGGCGGTTTGCTTTTATTTTTGATCTGATAAGCGTACTGTGGGGTATCTGCAATCATCTTTTCAATGACATGGCGCTTGATCAGCATAAAGCCAGCAGGCATTGCGGCCATTTCTAATAAGCCATCTTCGTGGACAATGCTCCCATCGGACAGCGTTAGGGGGCGGAAACGGAAGAGGCCGTCATTTCTGGAAGGATAAGTGCCGCCAATAAAGTCGCGGTCCCTGTTTATCAGATGGAGGACTGCTTCCGGAGGCCATCCCAAGTCAGAATCGATGCAAAGGATATGTGTGCAGTCAGAGTTAAGAAACGCTTGCAAAATTTCATTGCGCGACAAAATGATCAGAGATCGTGCAAAAGAGATGTGCGTTTGCAGCGGGATCTGTCTTTCATGCAGCAAAAGGGATGTATTTGTTAGGGAAATGGCGTATTGAATGTTGACTTTCCCTAAAAATGCAGGAGTTGCAAGAAATATTTTAGTCATATGAGCAAATTACCATGCGCTTTCTTTTACTGCAGTCTCTTTTTAAAGAGCCAGCTAGCTACTGTCATGTTGATAAGAGCGATGACGGCCATGGGCCAGATCTGATGGAAGGCAATTTCCCAACCAATTGATTTCAACATGATTCCTTTGACTAAAACAAGGTAATAACGCAGTGGGTTGATATGGGTTAAGGTTTGCAGCCAGTCAGGCATGTTTTCGATGGGTGTAGCAAAACCCGAAAGCAGAACCGCGGGACTCATGAAGATGTAGGTTCCTAGAATCGCCTGCTGCTGGGTTTGACATAGAGCGGAAATAAACAAGCCGATGCCGATGATGGAGGAGGCGAAAAAGAAAATGCTTGTATAGAGAAGCACTACAGATCCGTGGAAAGGAACTTCAAAGTAAAATATCGCAGCTAAGAGGATGAGAGTTGCTTCTGACAGTGCGATAATGATCGCAGGGATACTTTTCCCAATCATGATTTCTACAGGTTGAATGGGTGAGACCAGCAACTGGTCGAATGTGCCGAGCTCTCTTTCTCTTGCTACTGACAACGCTGTTACTGCCAAGCTGATCAGCATAGTAAGAACTCCTGTCAGATTGGGCAAGGTGAACCAGTAGGAGATAAAATTAGGATTAAACCAAGTTCTGGGAATCATGACCGCATTTTGCGAAGGTAATTTGTGTGAATCGACGAATTCATCGTTAAAGGACTCCACGATGCTGTTCATGTATCCTGCAACGATTTGTGCAGAGTTCGATTTTCTCCCATCGAGAATAATCTGGAGGCTGGCAGGTTTTTTCGCTTCGAGATTTCTTGAGAACTGATCGTTAATCGTAAGCGCAACGATGCCTCGCTGGTTATTGATAAAAGGCGCTATCTCCTCTTCAGACTTCAAGAAGGTCACTTTTTTAAATGTTGGGGCGGATTTGATCTTTTCAATGAATTCGATCGATTGTTTTCCGCTGTCTTGGTTTAAAATGGCGATATTGACATTGAGAACGTCAAACGTGATTGCAAATGAGAACAAAAGGAGTTGCAGCGTGCCTGGAACGATGAGTACAGCTCTGCTTTTCTTGTCTTTCCAGATCGCAAGGATCTCCTTGTACATCAATGTCATGATCCTGTTCAGGTTCATTCCAGCCTCTTTTTGTTAATTCTAGAGATGATCGTGAACAGAACCAACGCAAAAATCCACATGGGGATGATATTGAATAGGATGAGCGGATGAACATTGCCGGCTAGAAATAGCGTTTGAAGAGAGGAAACGAAGTAGCGTGCGGGAAATAGGTAGGTGAAGAGATAGATTGGAAGCGGCAGGCTAGACAGTTCAAAAATGAAACCTGACAGGATGAAACCCGGCAAAAAGGCAGCCACAATTGCTGCTTGTGCAGCAACGAACTGGTTTTTGGCCAAAGTTGAGATCAGGAGGCCAAGGCTTAATGCAGAGATTAAAAAGGATGCGGAACAGATTCCTAGTAAGAGAAAAGTTCCCCTGAATGGAACGTGATAGTATAAAATAGCAACGAAAAAACAGATGGCCATCGAAACCATACCCAGAAGAAAGTAGGGAATTAATTTTCCAAGTAAAAGCTCTATCATGTTAATCGGCGTGCTCATTAGAGCCTCCATTGTGCCTCTTTCCCACTCTCTGGCTACAACAAGGGAGGTTAGCAGAGTGCCAATCAGAGTCATGATGATCGCAATGGAGCCCGGAATTAAGAAGTCTCTACTTTCCAGTCTTTGGTTAAACCAGAAACGGAATTGCGGATTTAGATAGGTGATATGTTGCAATTTTCTGCTAATCGCTTCCTGCTGCAGCCAATTTTGAAATGCACCTTTAGCGTAGTTTTGTACAAAGCTTGCGCTATTGGGTTCGCTTCCATCCGCGATCACTTCAATAGGAGCCATTGTATCGGGTTTAAGTCGAAATTCAGAAAAATATTCAGGGATGACAATAATGCCTCTAATATTCCCTCTGATTAGTTCTTGCTTAAATTCGCGAATATCTCTCCTTACTGTGATGTCAAAATAGGGAGAGTTTTGAAATGAGCTAAGCAAGCTTTCGGCAGTAGGAGAATTGTCTTCTAAAACGACGCCCACTTTTACGGTGTTCATGTCGAGGGATACCCCATAACCGTAGATGAATAGAAGGAGAATAGGTAGTCCGATTGCCAGGATCAAGGTGCTGGGGTCACGTAAAATCTGGTAAAACTCTTTTATCATCAATGCTTTGATGATTCGAAAGCTTTGTCTATTGATCATATGCCTCGATCAGGTGCACAAAGGCATCTTCCAAAGTTGGTGAAGGATTAGAGGCGCTTCTTGCCATTTCTTTAAGCTCTGCAGGAGAACCGATGGTGATGATTTTGCTGTGATAAATTAAGGCGATGCGGTCGCAGTATTCTGCTTCTTCCATAAAGTGGGTCGTTACCATGATCGTTACGCCCTTTTCCACAAGACCATTGATATGGTTCCAGAATTCTCGGCGAGTTAAAGGATCGACTCCTGAGGTAGGTTCGTCTAAAAATAGTAACTCGGGATTGTGGATACAAGCTGCCGCTAAAGCGAGTCTCTGTTTGATCCCTAAAGGTAACGAGCCGGCATTTTCATCGAGATATTGAGAAAAGTGGAAGATGTCGATCATTCTGTTGACCGCTTCGTTTTTTGCTTTTCCATAAAGGTTGTAAATTCCGGCAAAAAAATTGAGGTTTTCCATCACGTTCAGGTCGCCATACAAAGAGAATTTTTGCGCCATATATCCTACATGGGAACGAGCGACACTCGACGCATGCCTTAAATCGTGTTCAAGCACAAATGCTTCGCCTGAAGTAGGGGTCAACAGGCCGCAAAGCATCTTGAAGGTGGTGGATTTTCCTGCCCCGTTAGGGCCGAGCAGTCCAAATATTTCCCCCTGTTTTACGGAGAATGTGATGTCGTTTGCCGCCGTAAAGGCGCCGAATTGTTTTGTTAAGCTTTTGGCCTGGATCGGATTGAGGTTCAATACCGGTTGAACGGGCGTGTTCTTTGCAAGTTTGGATTCGCCTTTTCGAATGCCTCCTAATAGAGTCATGAAGGCGTCTTCAAAACGAGGAGGGCTTGGAGTGAGTTTGATATTTTCAATGTGTTTAAAGAAGGGAGGATCCGACTTATTGAATACAACGCGAATATGATCGCCCTGGATGACACAATCCATGACGTTTTCTTCTTGGGTAATCTCTGAGAAGGCTTTGCGCTTTTGTACTGTAAGGGCATCGATGGTGAACGTGCGTCCTTCTGCCGTCTTCGTAAGATCATCAGGAAGCCCCTGGTAGATGACTTTTCCCTCGTTTAAGAGAAGAACGCGGTCGCAGCGAGCTGCTTCGTCGAGATAAGCAGTGCTCCAAACGACAGAGATGCCTTGAGGTAGCAGATCGTGCACCATCCTCCATAACTCTCTTCGAGAAATGGGGTCAACACCGACGCTTGGCTCATCGAGAAAGAGAAATTGAGGCTTTCGGATCAACGTACATGCAAGGCCCAGTTTCTGTTTCATCCCCCCTGAAAGTTGTCCTGCAAGACGATCGACAAAGGGGGTAAGCTGTGTGAATTCTAAAAGCGACTTAAATTTTCCTTCGCGTTCTTCGCCTACAATGCCTTGGAGATCGGCATATAGCGTGAGATTTTCTATGACAGTCAGATCTTCGTATAGGCCGAATTTTTGCGGCATGTATCCGATGATTTGCGAAATGTCATCCAGTTGCGTTTTGGTGTCGAATCCGGCCACTTTTACAGAGCCCGAAGTGGGGAGCATCAGCCCCGTCATAATGCGCATTAGGGTCGTTTTGCCTGCGCCGTCCGGACCTGCTAGCCCGACGATGATTCCTTTGGGAATTTGTGCGGTGACTCCATCTAAGGCTTTAGGTTTTTTGGGGTCAAAAATTTTGGTGATGCCCTCGATCTCGATCACGGCTTCTCTTTTCCAGGAATGAGCTTGATTGTCACAGGCATCCCTTGCTTTAGACTGTAATCGGGATTGTCGACAATCACGCGCAAGCGGTAAACCAAGGTAGTCCTAAGTTCTGTAGTTTCCACAGTTTTAGGAGTAAACTCAGCAACAGGAGAGATAAAGCCGATTTGTCCTTTGTACACGATCCCATCAGGCGTATCTGTGTAGATTTCAGCAGGCATTCCTGGATAGATCAATCCTAAATAGGGTTCTGCAATGAAGGTTCTGATCCAAACGGGGGAAAGAATTGAGAGAGTGTAAACGGTATCGCCTTCCCTCACGACAGTACCGGGTTCGCGCACGCGCGTCAGGATCGTTCCTTTTGTAGGGGCGTAACACGCGGTGTCTTTAAGGTTAGTTTCGGCGACCCCTAACTGAGCTAATGCTTGGTCGTAGGCTGCTTGAAACGCATCTTTGGTGCTTTGAGAGTTTTCCAAATCTTCTTGAGATATGCTGCCGTCTTTGACCAGATCGGCGCGCCTGGCTAGAAGAAGTTCGGCGTTGTCCAGGTGGATTTTGGCAGCAGCTAGTGCAGCTTTTTTGTCTATAAAGAGATCTTTATAGGGTTGGTCGTCCAATACAGCTACTTTTGTGCCCGGTTCGACTAGGTCGCCCTCTTCAAAAATCAGTTTGTCCAATCGTCCGCTTACGCGGAATCCTAAGTCTACCTGGCGCACATCGACGTTTCCATAAAGGGTAAAATGATCGGGTTCATGCGTCGTCTTTTCCGCAAAAAAGATCAGCAGGATCAGAACCAATGCAATGAGGATGAGTAAAATGATTTTCTTCATAAGATTTTTTTCACTTTTACTGCACTATACATTAAAACCACAAAAGCGATAAACTGGATGTCTCATTTAAGGGGAAATATGCAGTATTGCCCATCCATTTGGAAGAAGGAACGCTTTAAAACCAGAGAAGTTAAGGTCGGCTCTCTTTTTGTTGGCGGTTCCCAGCCGATTCGTATTCAATCGATGACGACGTCCAATACCCGCGATGTCGATGCGACAATCGAACAGTGCCTTAAGCTGAAAGATGCGGGGTGCGAGATCGTTCGCGTTACAGTGCAGGGAATGAAAGAGGCGGAAGCGTGCGAGCATATAAAAAATGGATTGCTGAAGAAGGGAATAGACCTTCCATTAGTGGCAGACATTCACTTCTTCCCGCAAGCTGCCATGAAAGTATGCGAATTTGTCGATAAGGTACGCATCAATCCCGGCAATTTCGTCGATAAACGCGCGTCATTCAAGACCATCGAATATGACGATGCTTCCTACGCATTAGAATTAGAAAAAATCAGAGAGAAGTTTTCTCCTTTAGTAGAAAAGTGCAAAAAATTGAAAAGAGCGATCCGCATCGGCACAAACCACGGCTCGTTATCAGACCGCATCATGAACCGTTACGGAGACTCTCCTGCGGGAATGATCGAGTCAGCGTTTGAATTTGCTGCGATCTGCAGAGAGATGGACTTCCACGATATCATCTTCTCCATGAAAGCGTCCAATCCCGTTGTGATGATTCAAGCTTACCGCTTGCTCGTTGCAGAGATGATGAAAAAAGGATGGGACTATCCGCTGCATCTCGGAGTAACCGAGGCAGGTCTTGGCGAGGATGGCAGAGTGAAATCGTCCATCGGCATTGGCTCGCTGCTGCTCGATGGCTTGGGCGATACGGTGCGCGTTTCTTTGACAGAAGATCCCTGGTACGAGATCGAAGTGTGCAAACGGTTGATTGAGTATGCTCAAAATCCTTGCGAAACTGTGCCTTTTGAAGAAAAAGAGCGCAAATTTAAGGCGCTTGCAAAACGTTCAGTATCCTTCCCTGAAGGGTATGGCATGCATCGAGATGGAACCGTGTTTGTATCTGTCTCTGAAGGAGACCTGCAGCGTCCCGATTTTTTCCGGATGATCGGTTGCGAAGTAGTTTTAGGCAGGCCTAAGATGAAAGCGACAAGTGTCGATTCGATCGTATTGATGGAGGAGCCAAAAGAGCGCACAAGTTACGGGGTGTTGAATAAAGCGATCGAGCTTGGCATTGGCGTCCTATCTCCTTACGAAATCCAAGGTGCAAAAAAACTGCTGACTTTGGAAAAAGCTCTTCATAACTATACAGGAGAAGCAATCCTCGTAGAAAGTCTCGATCCAAAGCTGTGGGAAGCGATTCCTACCTTGAATCCTCCTTTGGTCGTGTTTTCACCTAAAAATTCTCCTGTGCATGAAACAAGGCGCTTTGCTGACTGGGTCAAGCAGCAAAAGATCCATTGCCCCTTGATTCTCCATTTCTCATCCACCGGCTCCAAAGAAGAGCTCGTGATCTCCGCATCTGCCGAATATGGATCCATTTTGACGGATGGGCTCGCCGAAGGGATCTGGATGGAAGCTCCGCTCAATCTCGAAGAACGACGTATTTTGAGCTTTGGCATCCTCCAAGGGTCGAGAATGCGCAGCGTCAAAACGGAATTTATTTCCTGCCCAAGCTGCGGAAGAACGCTGTTCGACCTCCAAGAGGTCACCAAGAGAATTCAATCCAAGACATCCCATTTGCCCGGTGTGAAAATTGCCATCATGGGCTGCATCGTCAATGGCCCCGGCGAAATGGCCGATGCGGACTTTGGCTATGTTGGATCGAAACCTTCTAAAATCGACCTCTATGTTGGGAAAAATTGCGTGGAAAAGGATATCGACTTTTCAGAAGCAGATGAGCGCTTAATCGAACTGATCAAGCGCCATGGTCGTTGGGTCGATCCTGTTAGTTAATAGTAAATGCCGGGCTATCCAGCGCGGCACCCATCGCATGCAGGCCATTGTCGACGTAGATCAACGAGCCGGTAATGGCTGATGCAAGCGGTGAACAGAGAAAGGCAGCGGTGGTGCCCACTTCTGTAGCTTCCAATTCTTTAGAGACAGGTGCATTGTTGAAGGAATAGTCGATCATGCGCTGAATAAATCCGATCGCTTTTGCGGCTCTGCTTCCCAATGGTCCGGCAGAAATCGTATTCACGCGAATGCCCCACTTTCTTCCCGCTTCGAATGCTAATACGCGCGTATCACTTTCTAGTGCAGCCTTTGCAGAGCTCATGCCTCCACCGTAGCCTGCGATTACTTTTTCTGAGGCGATGTAGGTTAGCGAAATGACGGCGCCGCCTTTATTCATATTGGGACCGAAGTGGTTGAGCAAACTGATCAACGAGTATGAGGAAGCGTTTAAGGCGGCTAAATAGCCCTTTCTGGAAGTCTCTAAGAGAGGCTTTTGTACTTCAGGCGCATTGGCCAAGGAGTGGACGAGAATATCAATTGCGCCAAACTCTTTTTGCACGGAAGCTGCAACTTCTGAAACCGTATAGCCTTCGACATCCTTGTAACGCTTATTCTCTAGAATATCTTGCGGAACGTCAGCAGGGGAATCAAACATTGCATCCAATGGATAGATCTTTGCGATCTGCATCAAGCTTCCGTCGGAGAGTTTTCGTGACTCGTCAAACTTTCCTTGCGCAAGAGAGGTAGTAAAAATCTTCATCAGGGGAGTCCAGGTGCCGATCAAAATTTCCGCTCCCGCCTCTGCTAAAGCCTTAGCAATCGCCCAGCCATATCCCTGGTCATCGCCAATGCCTGCGATAAAGGCGCGCTTTCCCTTAAGATTGATAGTCAGCATGGTATTTCCCCCTACTTTTAGTGCTATAATGATACCAAAAAAGTGATTTATAATCTAATTCCTGCCCGATTATCCCGTGCCCGAGTAATATTCCGAAAGCATTGCCTATGTGACTTTCCTTCCCTTCCAGAAATTCGGGCACGGGCACGCTCACGGGCACGGGCACGGGTTGTATGAGCATGAACGACTTTAGAAAATATTTGAAAATATTGGGGATTCTATCTACCTTTCTTTGTAATGAACTACTTAGTTATCCTCCTACTTCTCTGCTCGGTGAGCTGCGGCTGCCCGCATCGGTTAGTGCCGCAGTGCGATCCTGATCCGCCTATTCCTTTTTGTGTACCGGAGCGGATCCGTGTGGCGCTTGTTTTGGGGAGTGGCGGGGTGCGCGGCATGGCGCATGTGGGAGTGATTGAGGAGCTGGTTAACAATAATGTGCCCATAGATCTGATCGTAGGTTGCAGTGCGGGTAGCATTGTAGGGGCTCTTTATTCCGACAATCCCTGTCTCGATGCGATCATAACATCGGTCTGGAAGATTAAAAGCGATACTATCCTGGACATTGACATTTTGAATTGCCGTTATGGGCTCTCTCAAGGCAAAACTATGAATCGCGTATTTGATGAGCATTTGACTGCTGAGACATTCGATGAACTGCATATTCCTTTGGTTGTTGTTGCCAGCGATTTAAATACCGGAGAGCTTGTTCCTATAGGTTCGGGAGATCTGGTCAAATCGGTTCAAGCCTCCTGCTCGATCCCTTTTTTCTTTGTTCCTTGCGAAATGAACGGCCGCGTTCTTGTAGATGGCGGGGTGGTCAATCCTGTTCCTGTTAAGGTTGCTAAAGATTTAGGTGCAGATATTATTATTGCCGTAGATCTCTGCGAGCTTTTAGACAGAACTTTCCCGACTAATCTCATTCAGGTGGCCATTCGCAGTGCGGAAATTGCATTCATGTGGCAAAACCAAACATGCACGAATGGAGCTGATGTCGTTATTCGTCCCAAAACTTGCGAGGTGGGCGCTTTTAACGATAAGATGAAATGGCTTCTTTACGATGCCGGAAAGAAAGCTGCATGTGAGAAAATGCCGGAAATTCTTGCTCTAGTGCAGGCACTGCCTGATCCTGACTTTACAGGAAACAAAAAAACTGTTACACTTCTTCCCTACACTCCACAAATAAACTGCGAACCTTAAGATCACTATGTCTTCCACATATCAGCTCACCCCACACCCTGTGGGATCCAAGCGCGAATTTTGGGCTCTGACTTGGCCTTTGATGATCGGGCTATTTTCCACATCGTTTATGTTTTTCATCGACCGGCTCTTCTTAGCCAAGTTCGATCCGTTAGCCTTAAATGCTTCAGCGAGCGGCGGTATGGCGTATTGGATGTTTTTGGTCGTCCCTGTGGGGATTTCAGCAATTGCCGAAGTATTGGCTGGCCGGCTACATGGCGAAGGGCGATTCAAGGAAGTAGGCAAAGCGACGATGCAGATGGTTTGGTTCGGGCTTTTACTGACCCCGATTTTCTTGCTGATCGCCCGGTTTTTTCCACCGTTGTTATTTTCCGGGACCGGCAATGAGGAGATGGAAACCGCTTATTTTCAGTCCTTGACCTATTTTGCTCCTGTTCAGTGCATCGCAATTGCCCTCTCAGGCTTCTTTATCGGCATCGGAAAGGTTAAGATGGTCACTGCAGCAGCTTTGATCGGAAACTTGGTCAATGTCGTCTTGGACTACATGATGATCTTCGGCTATGGCCCTATTCCATCGATGGGAGTGACGGGTGCGGCGGTTGCTACAGGCATATCCCAAGTCGTTCAGGTGCTGTTTTTGGGCGCAATTTTTTGGAATGCAACCTATCGGACGCAATTTGGCACAAAAGATATAGGTTATGATCATACTTATTTCTGGGAGGGATTGAAGATCGGCGCTCCGGCAGGGTTTGGAAGATTTATAGAAACATTAGCTCACTTCCTGTTCTTAAGGATCGTGATCATGGTAGGCGCAGACCAGATGGCTCTTGTGACTATGATCCAGAGTCTGTACATTTTGCTAATCTTTATTGTGGAGGCGGAATCTAAGGGAGCAGGAGCAATTGTTTCCAACCTTTTGGGCGCTAAACAGTTTAAACCGCTGAATCAGGTTCTTAGATCCTCTTATATTCTACATTTTTCTTACTTCATCTTGATTACAGTCCTTTCACTGATCTTCTATAAAGAGGTTTTTGAACTATTTAAAAGTGATGAGGCTTTTTTGGCGGACGCGATTTATCAAGCGACCTTTTTTAAAGCGCTTGCCTTCATGTGCCTCTTTTTCTTGCTCGATGGGCTTGTCTGGATCCTTATGGGCTATCTGACCGCTTCCGGTGATACGAAGTTTCTCTTCATGGTGAGCTTGATCGTTCATTGGGTTGCCTACATCATCCCAACCTACTGGCTTGTAGGTGTGATGAGAGGGGATGCAGGAGACGCTTGGGCAGTGATCGCGTGCATGAACGTAATCAACTTAACCATGTATCTCTACCGCTACACATCTGGAAAATGGTTAAGGGCTTTCCATCAACTTAAGCCTGTAGAAGCTTAGAATTTGGCTAGCTGTCTTCTTGCATAGTAGCGCATGGACATTTCTAAAGGGTTTTCTTGCAGAAAAACGCGTGTAAGTGTATGCGTTCTTATTATGAGGGCAGGCATATATTGAACCTCCTGTTGTAAATCTTAAGATGGAAAGCGATTTTTAGCTATGAATATGGTTTCTCCTTGTGATGTAGGGATACACAGCTTGTTTTCCGGGGCAATCCCCATTAATAGACTCCTTCTCACCTACCTGTCCGATGGCAGGGAGATAACGCGCAGTGAAGAAATTGTCGAACTCTTTACGATCGTTCACCAGTTAAATGAAGCGTTAAAAGATGCGAACTCTAAGGAAGATAGAAAGTCCTGGGAGCAATTTCTCTCTAAAGAGGTGTATGGGCTTCGTTTCACGCCCTTTTCCAATCATTTCCGTAGAAGTGAAACTGCATCGCCTATCCGATCCGCACAGCTAGATATTTCGCACTTGACCTATCTCGCAGATTGTTTGAAAGGCATTATCGATCGTCAGGAGCTGAGTAGACTATTGAATAGCGGTAGATATGTGGCAGTGGTTGCTACCCAAGGCAATGAAACGCTTTCTGTATGTCTGGGAAAAAGAATTGAAATACAGAGACACTCCATTCTCTATTTTCACATTAATGTGACCCACTTTAGAAAGCGCTATACGACGTTGAAGGAAATGCTAGGACCTCACGAAGGACGATGGAACGATGAAGGTGTTGACGGGATCGTATTTCTTGACAAGATTAAGCCCTTTTCTGCATTCAATCATTACGCATCCGATGATTATACTTTAATCGATTCTCGTTCAAAACAAAGAGGAAGATGCTATTTGGGGCTGTTTTTCAAGTCGATTTCCAATCGGGAACTTCCTATAGAGTTGGTTAAGGAGTGCTTTGATCGGCAACGCGCTTCTCAGGAAGCTCCAAGAACAGAGGGGCAACGCAAAACGCTCCTGTAATCGAAGCCAGAGGAAAAAAGAACTCCCAGGAAAGGGTTGCGGCAAGTTGACCCCCGAGAAATGTAACAAGATGACCCTTGAATGAAAATACAGACCACAGTAATGCATATTGCGTGGCGGCATATCTTTTATCGACCACGCGCCACAGCATATAGATAAATCCGCTCATGGCAAGCCCTGAGGTAAAGTTCTCCAGGGCTGAAGCAAGGTACAAAAGCGGATACGATTTTCCGGCATAATAAAGAGGTATATTGAGAGAGATGGTGGCTGCATGCAAGATGCCGAGTAAGGCGGCTGCAGGCAATGCTCTTCTATTTTTGAGGAAGAGTCCAGCAATCAAAGCTCCTGTTAAAGTAGCTCCAAATCCCCACACTTTAGAGGCAAGTGCTAAATCCGCTTTGTTAAACCCCAGAGATAGATAAAAGGGACCTTCCATATTCTTGGAAAGCTGATCGCCCACTTTAAATGCCAATATGAGCAGCAGAATGGCTTTCCAGTCACTTCTCTGGAAGAAGGAGCGGCATGGAGCTAACAGAACCTCTTCTTTGACCAGGGCCCAAGTAGATCCATAACTCTTCCATTGGCGCTCCTTTTCAGCTAAGATTTGCGCCGAACGTTCCGGTTCCGGACTACTTAAGACGAGCAATCCTCCGCTTGCAAGCACAGCAGCCATAATGAAGAACATTGCCGGCCAGTTCCACAAGTAAGCTAGGTAAAGAGCCAATGCGCCTGCTGCAAGTAGCCCCACGCGATAGCCGCCATGCACAAACGAGGAGCCCATACCATATTCTGTACGATCCAAGCTCTCCAATTCGTAATGGAGCCCGGTCATGTAGAGACAGCCGGTGAAGAGGGAGAGAGAGAAGAGCGATAGAGCCAGAGGGGTAAATGAGGCCTCTGGAGAAAAACTTCCCATGGCAATAAGAGAGGTTGTCATTCCCGCAATCGCAAACAGCATCCATCCTTTGCGGTTTTTATTTTTGCAGAAAGGGGCAGGGTAGTGATCGATTAATGGACTCCAAAGAAGCTTTAAGCTGAATGGAATCGCAAGAAGAGCAGCAAACCCGATCCACTCCTTGCCGTAGCCTGACTCCGTTAAATAAACGGATAGTGTCGAGCCTGTGAATGGGATAGGTAACGCGTTTGCAAACCCGATGAATGTTAAGATTAAATAACGAATGAAGGCGGCCATCAATTTTTTATAAAAATTGTAGCAGGTTTAGGGATTAAAATCTAAGTCTCAATGAATTGAGAACCACGGAAAGGGAGCTCAATGACATGGCAAGAGAAGCGATCATCGGGTTGAGGAGGAGACCGATGAAGGGATAGAGGATTCCTGCGGCAACAGGTACGCTTAGGGCGTTGTAGATAAAGGCTAAAAATAAGTTCTGGCGGATGTTTTTCATCGTTTCGCGGCTTAAAGTGATCGCTTTGGCAATGCCATTTAGGTCGCCTTTCACAAGCGTAATGCCTGCGCTTTCCATAGCGACGTCGGTTCCGGTTCCCATCGCGATGCCGATGTTTGCGGCAGCAAGAGCCGGGGCGTCGTTGATCCCGTCTCCTGCCATAGCAACGATCAATTGCTTTGATTTCAGCTCTTTGACGATGTTTTGCTTGTCTTCAGGGTTCACATTGGCATGCGCTTCGTCTATGGAGAGCGCGGACGCTACAGCTTGAGCAGTTGTTTCTGAATCGCCGGTGAGCATGACGACCCGAATGCCCATTGCATGCAAATTCTCCATCGCTTGCCTGGAGCTGACTTTAATAGGGTCTGAAACTTGAATGGACCCTGCCAACTTTTTTTGAACGGCAACAAAGATCGTGGCAGGAGAATTGAGGGCTACAGGTAGATCGACCTCTTGTTTCTGTAAGAACTGGGGCGTGCCGATAAAAACTTGCTGTCCATTTACGACTGCAGCGACTCCACCACCCGTGTAAGAATGGAATTTCTCAGCAGGGGGAATCTCTATGCCTTTTTCTTTTGCAGCCTTAACGATAGCATGTGCTAATGGATGTTCGCTCTGCTGCTCTACTGCAGCAGCCAGACCCAACAGCTCATTTTCACTTTTAGCATCAGCTAGAGTGATGTGAGTTACTGTCGGTTTTCCTTCGGTCAGTGTACCCGTTTTGTCTACGATAACTGTATTGATTTTTTCGAGCTTTTCCAGTGCCTCGCCATTTTTGATCAGAACGCCCATCTCGGCACCTTTTCCAACGCCCACCATGATTGACATGGGTGTGGCAAGTCCAAGTGCGCATGGGCAGGCAATGATCAGGACGGCTACAGCGTTCAATAGAGCGTAAATAAGACGAGGCTCAGGGCCGAAAACGCTCCATAGAGCAAAGGTCAGGCCGGCAATTAAAATAACTACGGGAACAAAATAGCCCGAAATCTGGTCGGCCATTTTCTGGATAGGCGCTGTCGTTCTCTGTGCTTCTGCGACCATGTGTATGATGCGTGAGAGCATCGTTTCAGAGCCAACCCTTTGCGCGATCATGAGAAAGCTACCGGATTGATTGATGGTTCCGCCTGTTACGCTGTCGCCAACTTCTTTTAAGACACCCATTGGCTCTCCTGTAATCATCGACTCGTCGACATAGCTTGAGCCATTTACCACTTTTCCGTCGACTGGGACTTTCTCGCCGGGTTTTACGCGCAATGTTTGTCCTACCTGCACTTGGTTTATGGCAATTTCTGATTCTTTGCCCTCTTGAACTAAGTGAGCACTTTTTGCTCCTCGACCCATCAAAGAGCGGATTGCGGAACTGGTTTGGCTTTTTGCTTTCATCTCCAAAACCTGTCCCAAAAGGACGAGTGTGGTGATCACGGCAGAAGCTTCAAAGTAGATAAACAGCTCTCCATGCGATTTAAACGATTCCGGGAAAAGATCGGGGAAAAACAGGGCAGCGACACTATAAATGTATGCAGCGCCTACACCTATGGCAATTAGAGTAAACATGTTCAGAGAGCGGTTGACGATAGAATTCCAAGCCCTCACAAAAAAGGACCAACCCGCCCAAAAGACAACCGGGGTGGATAAAGCGAACTGCATCCATTGTGAGATAGTCGGTGTGATCTTTCCTCCCAGCAAAGGAAATGGAAGCATGTTTTGCATCGCAAGGAGAAGCACCGGACTAGTCAAAAGTAAGGCGATCTGAAAGCGTTTCAGCATCTGT
>JBKEAL010000021.1:0-25602 GCA_047972195.1 Parachlamydiaceae bacterium | reverse complement strand
AATCGAGATCTTCTTGTAAGAGTATTCCGTAAGGCAGATCTGGAAATGGCGAAAAAGCCTTTAGAAGAAGATTCAATTTTTACTGCCGTACCTAAAAATTTATGATTCGTCCCCTGAAAGTCGTGCAACGCTATAATTAAAGCAACTTAATATTGAGCGAGGTTTTTTCTCACCCCTGAAAGGATGGGTTTCCACCTCGTCATTTTGATGAGAATTAAGTTTAATAGCATGTATAGTAAATGGGGTCATGAGTGACCTCATTCTGTGAAGGCTAGTTTTTCTTTAGGTACCAGACGTTGCTGTTGATGCCGAGGTTGAGATTGAAGTCGTTGGCTGCGTTGGCCACAGCGACTTTAATGGCGTTTTCGTTCCAGTTATTGCCGCAGAGAACGCCATTATCAGACAGGTTGCCGATCCAGTGCGCAATCTCTTCATAAAGAGTCTTAGAATCAAATGTTCCGAAGTAGATCAAGTCCGCATTGACATTGAGGGCTGAAGCATAGCCATGCTGTCAGTGACAGACTGCTCAATAATTTCATCATAGTAACCCCTATGTTGTTGGTTTTTAAAGTGGATGCAAGCATCCAAACCTCAATCTAAAACTCCAACCGAAATCCGTCTATCAATTAATTTTCACTCTTGGCGAAAAAAATCCAAAAGTTCTTAATAGGGTCATGACGTTACAACTTCCAATCCATCAAGCTCAACCCTTTCAATCACTTGCTCAATTCGCTGAGGGTCATCGATTTGTAGATCAGCCATCAAAAGTTCAATTTTTCATGAGAATTCAGGCGCTCTTTGCACGTCATGCCTACAAGAAACTCACACTTTCCATTCCCCCCGAATTGGTCCAGGATTTACCCAAAAAAATTCTTCCCGAGCTCTTTTCTGCAATCGATCTGCATAACCGCCATCTGTTTACCCACCTAATCGCAAACATCTCAAAAGTAGCTAAATGCACTTTGTCTCCCATTGATACGACTCGCATCCATCACCTCTGCGTTGTTGACAAAGACAACCCAAAGAAAACGTTACTCTGGGGATGGATTTATTCTTCTTTTGTGAACAGTTCTTCTACTTTAAAAGACAGGATCGGACCTGACGGGATCATTTACCTGGAAGATGTCTCTCCTCTTGTTTTATGGACATTAAAACACTTTCAGGAAGGGTACCTGCTTGGGCTGCGTCAAACGGAGATTCCGGTTGTTTGTGAAGATGCCTTGAGTCAATTTTTCGACAAGTGGGGAATGAGGGTGCCCAAATTGGCATTTGTCAATTGGGTCTCCCAAACAAAACCAAGCCCAACCAAAGATATCCATCCCACATTCAATCCAAAAAACCTCTACAGGTCGATCAAACGCTTTACGAGGGGTTTTTTTGCATTTCCTGAAGATCGCTGTCATACCTTTTTGAAGGCATTTTCTACCCTATTTGCGTGCAAAGCTTACGAACAAGAGGATCAACCCCTTCCCGAAAAATATGTGTTGCGTTTTATAAAAATCGACCTCCCCTTCCTTTTGACCATCACCAACCCACCGAGCGACATCCAACAAAGGCTTCTTGCAGCCATTCAAGCCGTTTCGAAGAAAACAATCCGCTCTTTACAGCTTAGGCTTGGAACAAAACTGTACTTATCTCCTCAACCGCATATCTATAGTGAAGAGACTCTTCACCAATTGTTTCTGCATAACATCACTGCATCTCCACATACCCCCATTCAAAAAGTACTGGAAGAGACCTATGGCAAAATTCCCCTATCCAGAGAATACCTTAAATCCCTGTGGGATGTTGTGGACGCAAAGAAAAAGGCGGAACTTTTAAATCTGTATGTCATGAAAGCCCATTCTGCTTTAGAATCAAAACTCTTTCTCGCTCATCTCTCACAGTTCTGTGTCCATTTAGCTTTAGGAACCGTCAACTATCTTCACAAGGAGGCAGGAGCATTCTATCAATTTCTTAAGGATGCGCAGCGTGAAGGCGCCTTCATTCATCCCGAACTTCTCCACACAATGCTCACAAACTTTTCACAGATCTATCCACTCACTGAGCTGCAGGATTGGCGAAAAGAAAAAAAACCTCAGCTCACAAGGTTTTTTGAGGAATTTGAAGCACTGAATGTCAACGACCCTCTCAAAACACACCTTCAGAGATGTTGCACGGAGTTAAACACGCTGGATGAAATGGAAGAGGGATTTGCCGTCTTATTTGCTCAAGAACACCCTTTTACAATGCAGCCAGAAACAGTAAATCGCGTATTTTCCTTTTTGCAAACCAACGAACACCTATTTACAGGCATCTGTCCCCTCTTTTTGCAAAATGCTTACCAATTTCTTTTAAAACAGGTCCGAGAATATCTGGATCACGTTGCGCACCTGCAAGAGTATCGTGCACGTCTTGAGCTCT
Organism: Parachlamydiaceae bacterium; assembly: GCA_047972195.1. Lineage (GTDB taxonomy): Bacteria > Chlamydiota > Chlamydiia > Chlamydiales > Parachlamydiaceae > CAZSDA01. Next base: position 23,199 of record JBKEAL010000021.1, on the reverse strand, counting down.
TCCAACCAGATGAAACCCTAGTCACTCTTTTCATGAATACTCTCTGGAAAATCTCCCGCAGAACTTCCCATAAGGCTTATGAATCCTTAGAAACAGCTTGGGAAAACCCAATTCCCGTTCCTCTCCAAGTGGAGTGTCTTTATGTTCTAAATCAACTGGATCCGAAAATGATACCGCTCGCCGCAGAAATCCTGGACAAAGACAATGCAAAACTCAGCCTCACGTTAAGCCAGTTAAAGGAGAAAATGGTGGCGCGCAAGCTTTGCTTAAAAGCCATGGATCTCATCGTACAGTTTAAATCCTTTGAACCAACTGCCGAACAAGCCCTGCTTGAACCTCAAGATCAGCCTCCATTCATCGCCTTTTTAAAGGATGCAGAAATCATGCAGCTTACAGCAAAGCACCCCGATCTTGAACAGTATCGGATCCGCCTCTTAAACATTCTCGACCCTGATCTTCTCACCTTGTCTTACCTCTGGGTAAGCCAACGTTGGAAAAGTTAACAAGGTCAGCTCATAACAAGTGTTGATAATCCTTGAGGAATGAAGCTGTTTGTATTAATTCTCGTGATGCCAGTTCGATCAAATATTCCTCAGCAGTTCCTTGAGGACTTTTTAATCGTTCCAAAACCGTTTTAACAGACCTCAAAAAGATCGGTAGAGATAGATCTGCTTGAGAACGTAAAAAGCCATCTGATGCGCACTGAACAAGTAAGTCTCGTACGAGCTGGATATAAAACACTAGAGTCTAAAATTACAGTAAAAGGAGATAGCAAATTATAACTCCAAGTCCAAGTCTTTAGTTTGCTGTGAAAGTTCGTCTAATGCAGATTTCTTGTCCTGTGCTAATGCAGAATGGTACTTAAAAAGGTCTTCTGCCTTGATTCTTCTGTGGGATCCAACCTTTTCAAAAGGAATCTTTCCTTGTTCTAACAACTTTATAAGATATGGCCGAGAAACGTTGAGCAAATCGGCTGCTTCCTGAGTGGTCAGTGATTTATGAATAGGAATCATGGTTACTGCATTACCCGAAGCCATCTGTGACAAAAGTTCTATCAGCAATTTAATGGCCCCAAAGGGAAGAACAATTTTATCACTATCATCAATGTGAATAGCTACAGGTTCGTTTTCCTTCTTTTTTGCAAACAAAGCTGCCAGTTTTTGGCTTGATCGAGTTGCTAGTTCAATATCGCGAGAGTCCGGTAATACCGGTTCCGTATTCCGCGGTAAGGCATTAGCCATAGTAAATTCCTTAATTACTGGTTACCCTTATATTACGGCAAATTGCGGATAAGTGCAATAAACGAAACAGGATTTTTTACAAAGCCGTGGTCTGAGTCGAGAAAGGAAGCTGCTCGCCGCAAAAATCTTAGAAAATGACAACGCATCTCTTTGTACAAATTAAATCCTATTTCAGCGATAATCTCTTTGCATTAAGGGGTTAATTAGATAACGGGAAGATCGCATCAGAAACTCTACTCCCCTACTCAAATGAATTCCCAACCATACGCATTGATCTCGATGGCAAACCCTACCGTTATGTGTACTTGGCTGCCGAAAACAAAAAGAGCCTTTCCAAAGGCGAAGGCCTCTACAAACTAGACACAACGAATAAAGAATTCAAAGAATGGGCAGAACCCGGTTGTTCAGCTGGAGAGCCAATTTTTGTTCCTTCACCCATCTCTTAAGAAGAAGATGACGGCGTTGTGCTTGCCCTCATTTTAGATTGCGTCCACAACGACTCCTTTCTGCTTGTCCTGGACAGCAAAAGCTCCGCACTTCATCCCTTCAGGACTGCACGGACAATACTTTGATTAACTCAATCGCTTCCTTTCCCTCTATCCAGGCGACGCTGCTCAATACGCTCCCTGATATCCTGCCTTGAAGGCCCTTGAGATCGATTTTCAGGAGTAGGAAAAGTCTTGATCACAGTCCCTTGATCCATTTGAGGAGGCTGACTTGGCTGAGGTGGCGGCGTTGGGGGCGTAAATTGAGGTCTTGAAGGTGTCACATCTTGTGGAGGCATCATCGGGCGATCGGGTTGTTTAAATTGTGGTGGAGTGATTTGTGGCCTATCAGGTTGCTTTGAGGGTCGATCGGGCATTTGTGGTCTTGGAGGTGTCACTAGAGGTCGATCTGGCATCTGTGGTTTTGGTGGATTCCATTGAGGACGATCCGGCAGGTCTGGTATGCGGTCGATTTGAGGTTTGGGCGGAAGTTGTGGTTTTTCAGGAAGGGGCTTTGTCACCTCAGGCTTTTTAGGCAACTTCATCCCCCCAGGAGGGAGTTTAGGCTTAGGAGGAACAGGTAGAGGTTTTACCGGAGAAGTAACCCTTTCCGGTTTGTCTTTAGGAGGCATTTTTGGCGGTGGTAGATCTTTTAAGCCTGGTTTTCCCTCGGGTCTTTCCTTGGGGCCCTTCGGCAAATTATCTCCTATTTTGTCCTTAATCCCCTCCCATTGCTTCGGGTTTTTGGGTAGCAGTGGCTTATCCAGATGGTCGAGTAAATCCTTAGATGAAGGAATGCCATTAGGCGTCACGAAGAAGGGAGGAGGCGCTTTCTTGAAGAAATCGATCGCTTTTTCGTGAGGAGGAGCGATTTTATGAGCAAATTCCGCGCCTAACCACATAGGCGCCGGGAAGCCGGGATGTCCCCACCACCACCAGAGGCCCCAATGGTCGTGCCATCCAAGGCCCCACCATCCGCCCCAACCCCACCAAGGCGGCATGCACCAGCAGCCATCCCAAAAACCCGGATGGAAATGCCACCAGTGCCAATAGATAGGTATGTAGTCGGGGTAATACACATAAAGCTCTTGGATGATCACCTGAGGCTCGATCACGTTGTATTGCTGCACATTACCGCTTTCGCAGTCGTAAGCATAACCTCGATCGTCCAAGGATAAGTCCCAATAAGCTTGAGTGAAACGGTAGCCGTCGGGGCGCCAGTAGTAAGCCGGTTGAGCTAAGATCCACTGTTCGTCAAAAGGCTGCCAGGAACCTGCTTGATATTGATAGTTGCCGCTGGAATAATCCCAGTAGCCTTTAAAGTAAAAGTAGCTATCACCAGGCGATGGCGGCGGCGATTCTTGAGGAAGTTCCGGAGGAGCTTGAGGAATCACCGCTAAGCTTGCAAGGGGCTGTGAGCTCCAAAATCCGAGCAGTCTTGCCCATCCGCCCTCTTGGTTCACCCAAGCGCCCGGAATCCACTGCATATTAGGCGGAGGTCTTCTCCATACGCCACAAACCCAAGTATAACTATTGCTTTCTTCCACCCACTCCCAATAACCGGGGATCCAGATCAAGTCCTCTTCCGGTTGAGGTGGGATATTTTCAGGTATCGGTGCCGGAGGCTCCATAGCGCTCACGGGAAGCGGTAGCAAGGGAGCTGCTTTTGGTACAAAAGCCTCGTGGATCGGCTTATTTGACAAGATCGGTTCGACGCTTGCCGCAAGAGGCAGCATCATCCAGAGAGAAACCATCAATATTCTAACCATAAGTGACCTTTTGTACCTTTGTTGCGATTAGAAACTTCAAATTAATTTTTGTCAAACACCTTAAAATCATTTTAATTGATGATTAATTTATAGTTTGTTATCATATTAAAATTAACAAATACAGGATTTTTATAATGATTAATTGCAGTTACTCAAATCTAGATTTTTATAACTTTCCCACGGTCGAAGAGATTGAGAGCATGTGCGCTCTGCTAGATACTCACGCTTACGCAGCAGCCAATAATTCTTCCCGATCTGACGATCCGATCACAAGAATGGGCACACTATTAGATAGCCATGCCTATTCCGCTACAAGCGATGTTCATCTGCAAGACCGGAAATGGACAGCTCCTGAACTCGTGGAATTATATTCTTCACGTCAAACAAAAACATCCTATGCAGAAATTGCCAAGTCGATAAAGTCCCACTCTGCCGTTGATTGCGAAATCACTTTTGCGAAGTTCTCCAATGAATCGAAAGGAGCAACCCTAAGACAAAAATGGACTGCAGATCAGATAGAATTACTAAAGATTCTTGCCAATTCGAAGGACAAAAAAGCGGATTATGAATTGATCGGGCAAATGTTAAACCACACTCCTCGTTCCTGCAAGACAAAGGCTTACGAGTTGAAGAGAACATCTCGCGCTCAGGTTCGAAAATAGACTTCTTTCGAAACTCGCTTTGACTGGAAAAATGAACTATTTTTGAGCGAATTTTTCGCAAAATTTTGAGAGCATATGCAAGCATATGGCCGAAAAATTTTGAGAACAATTCGACGAAAAGAGTCATTTTGGCATCCAAATGGAGTTTCGAAAGAAGTCTAATGATTGGAACCAATTATTTTGACTTGCCCAGCAATGAACAGATGAAGCTAAATCCCCTCTTGAGAGGGGATTTCATGTAAAGTCACGCTTTAACTACGAACTTAGAACGGCGCGCCATTTGCAGGGGTGCAAGACGCCCTTTTACATCAGGGGTGCCGTGCATCATCGACTGTCCAGGCATGGCTGACGAGTAGTTGAATCGATAAATCCCATCATTACCTGTTGCAAAAAACGTCGTATCATTCACCTCGCACAAGTTCCATACGTCGAGAAAGCCTCCATTTTTATCTTCGAGAAGCATGCCTTCAAATACCAATGTCTCCGTAGTGGGATCCATTGTGTAATTTCCGACGCCTTTTGGTGTTGCTGTAAAGTAGTTACCTCCGATTTGGATCATATCGCTAACACCATTATAAGGAATCTCTCCGAGGTCAGATCGATTTTCCTCGAAGGTTGCGGGATCGAACATCACCACAGAGGACTCTCTGTTCCACTGGCTTGACACTGCAACTTGAGTGGATGAGACAACGCTTAAGGCAGCGCTGGTATAACCGGTATTGATGCCACCCAACTGTTTACCAGTGCTGCTATCGACTACCACCACCGCGCCTGAAACGTCTCCTACAACAAGGGCGCCAGGCGTATACATGATGATATCTGCACTCTGTAAACTTAACTTAAAAGTCTGAATCAAATTATAGTTGGTAGGGTCTAACTGTTGGATGGTGTTAGCCGCCGTAAGCGCCCATAAATTTGTTCCATCGGAAGCTATCCCCAACACGGCATTATCGTTTACTCCCTTATAGATAAGCCCCATAGTCCTTGTGGAGAGGTTAATTTGGACAATATCCCATTCGTTTGCATCTGTAGTAGGTCCCACAGCGTAGATCATTCCATTGATCAATACGGGATTCCCCAGCATGTAACCTGTCGGAAGCGGGATTCCATTTGGAGCAAGATTTCCTTTCACCCACCATCTGACTGATAGATCGTTATGCATCGTGACGAGCGCAGCATCACTGATGATCGAGCCGCAAACAGGGCTTGTTGAAATAAATTTCGTCTGATGCCACGCACTTGTAGCTGTAGAACACTCTTCAGCCTCTTTCTTGGCCTCTAAAGTCTTTTGGGCCACCTGATTCACTGAAACTTCCAAAGATTCTTTGGTGCCACTGATGGTAACGCCATTTACCTCTAATCTAAAGCTCGGGATATCTTTTAATGTAATCTGCATGATTGTCTCCTTTTAGCACGCGATTATCGCGATCTCCCACTTAAATGCAAATTCAAAAATTTTGTGCCAATTGATCAAAATAGATCCTAGATATATATCTGAAGGGCATGGTTCAAAAAGTCGAAGGTGAGAAGGTTGGAGCATTTAAATGCCTAGTGCTCTGTAAAGATGTTCATGGATCCATCCGATGATAATCTCTCTCATACTTTTGCCAGTAAGAGCCGCGAGAGCCTTTAATCTTTTATGATCTTCATCAGGAATATCAATCGTCATGCGTGATATGTGACTTCTTGCAGGCATACTTTCCTGTATACCAGAAATAGGGAAACACTCTCCGAGAATAAGTGGTCAACTAAAAATTGACATTTAATATAAATTAAATTAATCTTAGCAACTATTCCATAGGATGTTTCAATGAATTTAAAAAATATGTTAAGTGATTTGATTTTAGTTTCACGATTGGGCGCCACTTCCGCAGTGGAGAAAAAAGCTGATGCGTTGCTTAAGCCGGCGCGAGTTTTATTCGGCGGCAGGCGCATCTATGTTGTAGATCCGCAAAATATGCATGTGGAAAAAGAGCGAATTGGCTCTGAGCCGACGAAAAATGGGTGCGGGTCGCGAAAAAAGCGGCTTGTGTGGCGGCGCTTCCGATCACCCTGTTGGGTTTACTGCTCAAGCTTTCCTGCAGAAAAGATGAGTCTTTGAAACAATTTTATGCGACTCCTTTCGCTAAAGAGTCAACATGCCCTGAGTCTCTTTCTGAAATGATCCGCCATGTGCACTTTACGAAAGAGTATGTGGAAGACCTAACGGAAGAAGAGGGAGAGTTTCTGTTCAAGCCTCTCGATCTCCGTGAATGCGCTTGTGTAAAAACAGGTGCCTTTAACCGCTTTAAATCTCAGCGGAGAAACAATCTGGAAAATGCTTTCGTGCAAAAGTTAGTGGACACTGTTCCGGACAAAAACGAGCACATAACTCTCTTGAGTTTCGGCAGCGGTGGAATGATGTCCGATTTTATCACTTTAGAAAAATTGGTTTTAGCCGGTTTCAAACACATTTCATTAGATTGCGTGGATGATTTCGATCAAGGGGATGAGAACGCGGAAAATATCAATGCATTTTTTCAGAAATTTCCTGAATGCCAAATTGAAGTGCATTCTTATGAAGCCGTGGAAGAGGTCCCTCCAGTCCCTCAAGGGTATACAGCCATCATGGCGATGGACTGCGATGAACTCATGGAATTTAGACTTGGGGATGATTTAAACTGCCTAAGAGGATTCCTGGATGCGTATCATCGCCTCTCAGACAATGGCTTTGCAGGGTTGGGCTTTGCAGGCTCAGATCTCCTGTTTCGCTTCGACGAAAAACCGGAATTTCTTTACAACAAACGCTGCCTGAAAGAAATTATTGGAGATCTAAGCTCTCAGGTGCCTGAGCAAGAAAAACTATCCCTTTATATCGATGGAAATTCAGTGCTCGATATCAGCATTTTCATTCTGTTTTCACTCAAGCTAGCCTGTGCAGAGACGGAAAGAAATTATCAAGATATAGAGCTTCTATTTCCTGATAAAAACTCCCCTTACCATCAAAAATGCTTCCAGGAAGTGTGCGACGTTACCCAACAACTTTTCCCACAAGCAAGAGTCGAAAAACAGGTGAAGCAAGAGAGCTCTCGGGTTGATCTTCTTGTCGGAGTAAGAACCACAGATGATCATCACTATTTCAACATGCTCAATCCCGATGCTCCAGCTTATCTAATGTCCAGAAAAGGTTTGGTCCGCAAAAATGAAGGCCAAAAAAGAAAGAGAGGCACAGTTATTCTCTAATGCTGCGTTAGCTTAAGTAAATTCCTCTCTGTGAATTCTGTGTTCTCTCTTACCGGGAAATGGCGTTAAATTAGACCTAACCCACTAGGTTTAAAGGGGCTAATCTGTTAAGCTCTTTGCATGAAACTTAACTTTTGTCGCAGAACTGAGATTAAGTGCTCGATTTGCCTGGAAAGTGACCCGGAACCTTGGGTAGTCCACGATGGGGAAAATGGCAGGAAGCATCGATTTCACTCAATGTGTATCTCAAAATGGACGATTGTAAGAAATAGTTGTCCGGTTTGCCGAGAAGATAATCCCCATTTTTTCACATTGATGTCTGAAAACGATAGGAATCATCGTCTATTAGTAGCCATTGCCGGTTTATGCAGCGGCATTTTCATCTCAACTTATCTCGCGGCTTTATTTCCGACTACCTTCCAAAGAACATCATTGGAGATACTCGCCATTCCTTTTTGCATCAGCTTAACTCGATCAAATTCGACGGTAGGGTGCGTGATCATGCTAGCCAGCACTATTCTGTTATCTTTAAAACCAGTCGTCAACACCCACTTTATAATTGAAAACAAGTTGCACTCATCGTAATCTCCTTCGTGATGAAAAAGTTAAAACCGTTACCGTATTTGTGTCAAATAAGATATGTATTTTTCCTATCGTGCTTCTATTTAGGAACTCTTTTTGGCGATCTCTCACTTGAAGAAAAGGTGGGGCAACTCCTGATCGTCCATTTCCATGGTGAAGAGGCCAATGCAGAATCGTTAAAACTGCTACAAGAGGCTCACGTCGGCGGCTTTATCTTATATGGCTGGAGCAATGGACTTACCTCTGTTGAACAGGTGAAAAGGCTGACAGCTACATTGCAGAAAAGCAACCCCTCCTATCTGCCCTTATGGATTGGTGTGGATCAGGAAGGCGGGCGCGTTTCTCGCTTAAGCCAACTTTTCCCAAGGCCGCCAAGTGAGAAAACCTCCTATGAAAACAGGAACGTGTATCAAGACACACTTGCCATGGCCCGTCAGCTGAAAGAGGTGGGCATCAATTTAAATTTTGCTCCTGTTGTGGATGTCAACAGCAATCCTGAAAACCCGATCATTGGTGACAGAGCCTATAGCGCTTCCCCTCAAGAAGTGGTTAAAGCAGGAAGTGAGGCTCTGAAAGCGTATCGGGAAATGGATATCTTATGCACCTTGAAGCATTTTCCAGGTCATGGAGACACTAAAAGCGATTCTCACCACGCTTTGCCCACAGTTTCTAAATCCTTGGCTGAGCTTAACGTCTGCGAGCTTCTTCCCTTCAAAGAACTTCAAAAAGAAGCTCCCTTCATCATGACAGCGCATCTTCTTGTTCCCGCGATCGATCCCGACTCCCCTATCACCTTTTCAAAAAAAGCCCTCAAAGAGCTCTTAAAAGAGCAATGGGGCTTTCAAGGGGTAGTCATCTCAGACTCCCTTGTGATGAAGGCTTTAAAGCCTTTCGCCCCCACCCATGAAGAGGCGGCTTTACAAGCGCTTCTTGCAGGATGCGACGTACTTTGCCTAGGCGGTAAATTGCTGCAGGAGGCCTCTCAAGATGAACTTACCACCAATGACATCTTGCGCATCCATCGCTATTTGGTTGAGGCTGTCAAAAAGGGCATCTATCCCGAAAGTCAGCTCAATGACTCCATAAGCCGCATACAAAAAATCAAGGCTTTGTGATATAGGATTTGTCTTTAAATAAGGAGTTCATATGTTTGGTGTTTCTCAAGCTACTACCGGATGGGTCAATACATCTTCAATAGCATCTCAAGGTTATAGAGCCCCTGCAGCAACCGGCATTTACTTGGGGATGCTTAAACAGCCTGCCAATGAGCTCACCTGCAATTTAGGACGCTGGAAGTTTGAAAATAACCAACTGGCCGATTTTAAAGAGATCACATTTGGCGATGGTAAAAAACAGTTGATCACTTCAGTGGTCGTAGCCTTAGCCAACAAGTTCTTCCTCATTTGGGCAGGGTGGATGGATCGTACGGCAAAGATCTATGAATACGATGCAGAAACTTTAGCCTTAACAAACTCTTCCCTAGATAAAATTAACGCAGCCGGTTGCCAGCTATATGGAGCCGGCAATCTGCTGTTTCTTACTCCCGGCGGATCGCCTAATGTCAAGGTTTTAACCCTCGATTTTATAGAAATGTTCACCCTGAATCTCGATCTCCAACTATTCCAAATCCCATTCTTCTCGGTAACTAGTGATTCCATCGTGTGCGTAAGCTGTAATGGAGCGGCTCAAACCTTTGACTTCAATGGAACTCCCACATCCTCTGTCGTAAGATTCAACGATCTCGCTTCAAACCCTTTCATCACGAAGATCGATGATAGCCACATGTACATGGGATTTTATGATGGTTTTACTGGGGACACTTACATGAACGTCATAAATCTGAATCCATTAAGATTTTTAGGTCCGCAATTTGTGCTCAAAGCCTACGTCTCCTCCGCCCTTAATACTGCCTCAGGAATCGTGCTTTCAGGGTCTGAAGCGATCTCCTTGGGGGTCTACCCTCACTTTTCGCCGAATTACTCATTCTACACATACCCAGAAGGCAATGGAAATGCCGCTGCTATTGCGATCGACCCAAACACCTTGGTCACTTGTGATAATCAGCTGAGAGTTTGGCAGCTCCAGCAAGGAGTTACAGCTCCGGTGAAAGAGGTGACTCTCAGTGTCAATCGTCCTACCGATAAAGTGACTCCCACAATGCCATGGAATGAAATCGCCTCTTTGGATTTAAAACCGCTCATCCCCGGCTTAAACGGCATTCAATATTTCGTCACAGACAACATGAACCGCATCTTCTTTTTTGCTAATGACTCAACGCTCATGCAGTTCACATACGATAGCACAACCAAGATACTCACCGACGGTTCCACCCTTAGCATGGCAGAAGGGGTCATTTTACAAGCGTTTTTCTTCTGCGGCGGGCGTCTATTTGCAACGACAAACACGATGAACAATATAGAGAATTACCAAGTGGATCCGGAGACTTTGGCATTTACAAAACTGGATATTCAAGGACGCATTTATCCAATCGATACCCAAAGCTTTGCTGCTCTGAATGGATCAAAACTCACCATCTATGATGCGGCTACCTTAAAACCAGATGAGGCGTTCCCCGTCGATGAAAACGCTGCCGATGTCGCAAAGGTCGGAGATTACCTCATCGGAGTCGACGACAGCATTAAAAAATACAATCTTGACGGAATCAAACTTGAATCGGTTAAAACCGGCTTTTACAATGCGATCTACCATTCAAATCCTGTGTTGACTGCTCCCAACCGGTTTATCGTAGGGATTGACGATCTGACGCTCCAAACTTCGACGATTCAGGAATGGCAGCTCAATCCATTAAAGTTAGTCGAATCGAATGAAATACCTCAATTGAACATCGGACAAATTCTCCCCACACCTCAAGGCACTCTTTTCACTGGCACCGCATTCTTACAAGCCATTACACCCACGATTCATGTCGTTGGACCTTCTCCTAACTTCACACAGTTTTCCTATATTGCTTCCGATAGTCAAGGCGCCCCTCTGAATGGATCCAATGTTACCTTACTATCCAATGGGCTAGTAGCTGTTGCCACGGACAAACTACAAATATTTGAACTCCCTCAAGTAAAAACTGCGACAGGAAAATCCCCTTGGTGTTTTATGCAATAGACTGCTTTCGAAACCCGCTTTGTTTGAAAATTGACAAGAATGCGTCGTCGATAGATACTATCGGGATACAAAAGTTGGAGACATCATCATGTACAAGACTCAATACCTCGCACTCTTATCTTTATTAACGCTCCCATTTTTTAGCTTTGCTGAAACGACATGGAAGGAAAAGTTCGACTTCGAATTTGAAGAAGAGGCGTGTACAGAAGAGTGCCCCGAAGCGTTTTGCGACCGGTATCGCTATGTCACTCTTGGAGTGGGGCCGGTTATCTTTATTCCCAATGTCGGCATTGGATACAGAGAGCGAAAAGGCTGCTATGGCTGGGATAGCGCTTTGAGCTTCTCTACCATTGGTTATGCAAACCAGTTTAGCGGCCACTTGGCTACCCACTACTACTTGAACCCCTCCAAGCAAAACTCTGTTTATATTGGGGCGGGAGTTTTGGCAAGCGGAGTGTTTACCTGGCACGGAAAGGGCGGTTTTACTGTCTCCCCTGACTGGATCGTAGGTAAAGAGCTCAAGTGGAATAACGAAAGCAGGCATTTCCTTGAAATGCATGTTGCCGTGCCTACCTACTGGTCAGGATCGCACCGAAGCCACTGGATCTACCTGCCGTTGATGTATATCAAATACGGTTTTTCTTTTTAGAACCTTTATTGATTTTCTCATTGACACTTGATGGGGTTTTTCTTATAGCTAAGAAAAACAATCACGGAGGAATCTATGGGACTAAAGAAAAAAGCTGTTTTTTATCATGCAGGATGCCCAGTTTGTGTGAACGCTGAACAAAATATCCTTAACTTAATCGATCAATCCAAATTTGATCTTGAAGTCATTCATCTGGGTAAAGAACGAAATCGAATTTCCGAAGCAGAAAAAGCCGGTGTTAAATCTGTACCGGCGCTTGCTTTAGAAGGAAGTATTTTACATATTAATTTTGGTGCAAGTCTGGAAGACTTAAAAAAATAAACGAAACTACCGTAAGGTTTGTATTGCTTGCTGCCAAACGGCACCTTCTACAGCATTAGCAGCAGTTGGTCCATCTCTTTTTCGAGAACGATCTCCTGCATCTTTGGGTGCTCCGCCTCAACAGTTGCGATCGTGGATATAGACAATAAAATGACGAGCAGCAATTTCACGGTTGGCTCCTTTGGAATTCAGCAAAGGCCAGTTTTAGTTGGGATAGTCGGGCGCTTTTTAAAGATTCATCGCAGCGGGCTCTCACCGGGTGGTCCCATATCGTATTGGGCCACGCCGGGTCGCTTTCATAACGCGCAATCGCATGGATATGAAGTTGGGGTGTCTTATTACCGATGGCCGCTACATTTAATTGATAGGGATGGAATGCTTCCCAGAGGATTTTTTGGGCAAAGTCGAGCTCTTGAATGACTTGAAGTTGATCTTGCGAGCTCAAGTCCATCAGCTTCGATGCGCCGAGTACTCGCGGAACAAGCAAGAGCCAGGGGTAGTGCTTCTCATCTTCCATCAGCACTTTACAAAGCGGCAGATCGGCAATGAGCAGCTTGTTCTCAAAATTAGGGTGCAGCGTGAATTCCACGATTAAAACCTCTCGATGACATAAGTAGGTAGATCTTCCGGCGGAAGGTCTTTGAATGCAGACTCAAGCCCCACATGGGAGATTCTCTCTGCCATGATACCGGTTTTCACAATGAGCGCAGACGCCATGCCCGCCTGATTGGCTCCCTGGATGTCGGTCTCCGGAGTATCGCCGACCATAAGAAGCTTTTTCGGTTGTGAAATGCCTCGGTTTCGAAATTGCTCCAGCGCAACAGTGAACGCCGCTTCATGCGGCTTCCCAATATAGAAAACTTCTCCTCCCATCTCTTTATATAAGCGCGCAATGCTCCCCTGCCGCACCACTACTTTCGGCGGATTGCCTTCATGGGCAAACTTATCGGGATTGGGGCAAAGCATCGGTAATTTCTTCGGCACGACTTTCTTGACCTCTTCGCGAAACAGTTCAGGATCGACTTGGTCTTCTCCATTAATATGGGGAACGGCGATGTAGATAAAATCCGCTTCCTGAATGTCATCTGTTTGTCGATAGACGGTTCCTGCAAACGTCGCATCTAATGAAGAATAGCGAGGGTGCGCTTCACCGAACATCCAAAACTTGTGATGCGGAGTAGCAAAAGGCAGGCGCTCCGATAAAAAGATCGAACGTGCGACTTCGCCTGAAGTGATCAAAAAATGGAAATGCTGCCCCAGGTGCAAGCCATGCTTTTCCAGTTTGGTTGTCTCTTTTTCCGCCAGTTGCGTCGTATTTGAAAGAATGCCCACGACTTTGCCTTGGCTCAGCATCTGCGCCATCGTTTCAGCAGAGCCGGGAAAAAGCCCATACGCATTGCCGCCCCAAAATACCCCATAGGCATCCAATAACACCCCCTCAAAAGGGTCTGCAATTGACAAAACAGAGGGAAAAAGTTCAAACATTTCGGTCATAAAAAAAAATTATACCGAATGATCGTTTTTTTGAAAAAACTTTATTCCTAAGTAGTTGATTCCAGCCAGCATACATTTAATTTAAAAAAAACGTTTGACTAAATCCAATTCGATTGTTTTAGTGGGTTTATGAATCTCATTTTACCACTGCTGCTCATTTTCACAGCGCTGGTCCCTATGAAGGCAACCTGTGATGAGCTGTTTTTAGAGACCGGCGCTGCCGCCGGACGATTTATCGGCCTGCGGGATGATTATGTAGATGCAGACCTCTTCTATGTTATGGATCCCGTATGCAACTGGGCACCGATTTTCGATGCTCATGTCTATTATTTAGAAAAGGACACTTGGGCTGGAAGCTTTGGCGTCGGCGTTCGCTATCAAGACTGTGATTGCGATCGCGTTTGGGGCGCAAACTTATTCTACGATTTTCGTGAGTATGAGTTTGAGGAATGCTGCTCTTGTGTCTGCGAAAAAACAAAGCATCGCTACTTTAATCGCGTAGGCATCGGGCTTGAAAGCCTGGGTCCCTGTGTGGATTACCGAGCAAACATTTATCTTCCGGTTGGAAAGTCCAGGATATTGGGCGATCAATGCCTCATAGACAACATCAGCGGTAGATATCAAGCAACCTTTAGCAAATTTGAATATCAGCCTACAGGTTTTGATGTGGAAGCAGGCTTTAACTTAGGCAGCTGCCACGACTTCGCCCTTTACGGAGCGATAGGCGGATACTACTTCCATCACGCTAAGCTAAAAGACATGGCTGGCCCTATGGCTCGCTTTGATCTTACGTGGTTTGAATGGTTAAGTTTAGAAGGACGCTATAGCTATGATCAAGTCAACCACTCCGCCTTCCAGGGCAGAATCGCGTTGACTGTTCCCTTATCAGACTTCTGGAACTGCTGTTCCGAAGCCTGCGACTGTGTGAATCTATTTATTCAACCCTTTCAGCGCAATGGCCTAATCTTTTCAGATAGGAAATGCTGCTGGAAATATAACTGGTGAGGTAATGATGTCTCTTAGGAAACTATTGATCGCGTTATCCCTGATGATGCTCAGCACGACTGCGCTCTCAGCTGTAAGCCTTGACTCAGCTCAAGCTTCTTGCAAACAGCCCTGCCCAGGCCCAGCTGGCCCAGCAGGCCCTGCCGGTGCAACCGGTCCTACAGGACCGACAGGCGCAACCGGTGCAACTGGCGCAACCGGTCCTGCCGGCGAAGACGCCCCGGCTACCTTTGCTTGGGCACAGGGTGCTTTCGCAGATGATGGTATAGGCGGAACTACTCCTGTTGTGGAAGGTGATGCAATCCCCTTTGCTGGAGCTTCTCCTGTTTTAAACGGCGTTGGTCATCCAAATACAACCGATTTCGAATTAACTCCAGGCACATATCAAGCTACTTTTGAAGGATATGTACTTAACACTAATTCTAGTGAAGCAACTCTTCCAATTGGCGTTCAGTTCTTTTTAGAAGATAACCCTATTGGAACAGCTTACTTTCCTTTTGATTCTGGCGATGGTGGAACTCCCCCACTCCCACTCGTAACACAAGCAATTTTTACTGTATCAGGTCCTGCTGCTACCAGCACATTCACTGTGCAAGTTATCAGCGGAACACCTGGCTCCGGTGATAGCATTGAATTTGATATAGGCGCGTCGGCGAGCATCAAGATCGTCAAGATTGCTAATCCTTAATACCCAATTTGTTGGGATATTCACCCACTCCCCACACGGGGCAGTGGGTGTTTTTTTATCAGAGTGAAAAACAATGATTGAGGTAAAAATGTCTCTTATGAAACCACTAATTGCAATCACATTAATGCTTGCAAGTGCAGCCACTCTTGCTGCTGAAAAATGCAAAGAGCCTGTCGACGGTCCTGTCGGACTGCAAGGCGGTACAGGCGCAACCGGCCCTACAGGTGCTACCGGCGCTACCGGAGCTACAGGCGCTACGGGCCCCGATGGAGTTAACCCCTTTGCAGTCAATGCTTTTGCACAAAGCGATTTTGCAGATGATCCCGCTCCTGTTGTAGTAGGCGAAGCCATTCCCTTTGCCGGTTTAAACCCCATATTAAATGGCATTTTACATCCAAGTGCTACAGATTTTGAATTAACCCCAGGCACATATGAAGCGACATTTGAAGGATATTTTGTTGTCACGGGTGAAGACACCGATAGAGGAGTGCAGTTCTTTGTTGAGAGCAACCCTGTCGGAACAGCCTACCTTCCATTTGATGGATTAGATAATTTTAATCCCCCCTATTTACTTACGACACAGGCCATTTTTACAGTGTCTGGCCCTGCTGCCACCAGCACTTTTACAGTACAAGTGGTTGGTTTAAACCCTGGCGATGGATTTATATTTGACGAAGGCGCTTCGGCAAATATCCGTATCATCAAGTTAGCTAATTAGGATCATTCACCCACTACCCTGATGGGGCAGTGGGTGTTTTTTTATAACAACAATTGTCGAGGTGAAGATGTTTAAACCACTGATTGCATTGATGCTGCTGAGCGCTCTAGAGCTATCGGCTGTTAACTTTAATTCTACCGCAGATTGCAAACAACCCTGCCCGGGCCCTGCAGGCCCATCAGGCGGGATGGGTGCAGCAGGCCCCTCGGGCGCTACCGGGGTGACAGGCGCTACCGGCGCGACGGGCATCGCCGGAGTGAATCCATCCGAGGTCAATGCTTTCGCACAAAGCGATTTCATCGCGGATGAAAATAGAAGTTTCGATCCGGGAGAGTCCATTCCCTTTAATGCTACAACAAATGTGTTGAATGGCATTACTTACACCGATCCAGACTTCACGTTAACTACAGCAGGCTTCTATCAGGTCTCATTTGAAGGCTACATTAGTGATATGGATGACATTGCTAACACAGGCGTTCAGTTCTTTTTAAACGAAAATCCGATCGGCACACCCTATACACCAGTCCCTGCTTTTGTGTTTTTCCCACCCTATTTGTTTGTAACTCAAGCTATCTTTACAGCAAGTGCGGGCGATCAATTATCTGTGCGTGCCATTGGAGGCGCCATCAGATTTGATACAGAAGGCGGCGGAGCCTCAGCAAGCATCAATATCATCAAACTAGAAAACTAAAATACGTGCTCGTGCCGGTGAGTCGGCACGGGCATCACACAACCCTTACTCCAATAGAATTATTTCAGTGCCCTGATCAGTCTTTTTCAAGATCCATTCCGATCCTGTTACGTAGCGATAAATCAGCTCGCGGTCGTGGCACACTGCAAAGACCGTCATGCCCTTTTCCGTTAATAAGCTAAGAAAATCAAAGACTAAAGACGCATTCTCTTCATCCATTGCGGCTGTGGGCTCGTCCAAAAAAAGATATTTTATCTGTTTTTGCAGGGACATCAAGATAGACAGGATCTGTCTTTGCCCGCCGGAGAGCCGACAGACGGGAATGTTGCGGTCAATCTGAAACCGCTCCAGGGCTTCAAAAACGAGGTCGGGTTCTTTTAATGTAGAAAACAAACTGGGCAGCTGTCTCATGCAAGCTAACCTCAAGTTTTCATCAAAGGAAAACTGATCGGCAATCATCTGGTCAAACTTCTGGTTGACGAGCGCTGCAGCGCCATGGCGTTGAATTTCCCCTTCTAGGACGCCTTCGGAGAGGCGGTCACCGTTAAGCAGATGGAGCAGTACCGATTTACCTGTTCCATTTTTGCCGTGGAGAGCGTGCAGCTTTCCCGGTTCTAGGACGAAGTGCAAATTTCTGAAAAGATAAGGTGCGTGGGCTCGATGTCTATAGCTTAGGTTTCTTATGCGCATATTACACTCCTAAATGATCTAAAGGGGTTAGAGTTGATCGCATCTTCACCAGCAGCATGCCTAAAATAAAAAACGCTTGGAATACGTTGAAGTAGGTTAAGTCCAGCCCTAAGCGCAGCAGGGTTTGCTGCATGAGAAAGTAACCTGCGATGCCAATGCAGGGAATGAGAATTTCAGGCTTGCGCACTCTTACGCACAACTTGCCGATCATCAGCGCGGTCAAACAGAGCATGACGATCCCAAAGTTCATCGTGATGTCGAGAACCCCGCTGGTCAGAGCAAAGAGAAACCCGCTCAAACCGGCGAGCGCATGGGCACAAGAAACGCCAACTGCCATCACAAAGCCTCTAGAAATGCGATGGTTAGCAAAAAAGCGCGGATTGTTTCCATGTACTGCAAAGGCGTAGCCCATTTCACTCCGCATGAGTATTTTCACCAGAACCACCATAGCCAAAGCAATCCCAGCAACTAGCAACTTCTCATTTCCGACGCCCTCCAATGCAAATCTGGAGACAGATGCTTTCATGATGTATAGAGTAGAACCGTGTGCAAATCCATTGACGACAACGCTAGCCAATAAATAAGGAATTTTTAAGCACTGGTTGAGAAACACAACAGTCAATCCAACGATCGCACCGCCTGCAAGCGCTGCCGCAAATACCACTGGCAGCGGCAGATCCTGTGCGATAAAGGCCCCCACGGCACCTAGAAGATAGGCACTCTCTATGCCAAAATCCGGTAGTTTCATCAGCGACAAGGTAATATACGCCCCTAAAATCAAAGGCAGGGCGATCAACGTCTGTTCAAGGATGGATTGAAACATCGCTCCCCCTCTTCAGATAATGGTGGGATACGGATGTCACCGGAATTGATCCCGGGTCTCTCCCCTCTTCTAAAATTAGTCGAGCCTTCTGTGCAGCTTCTACGCCAAAGTCGCGCTCATTGGGGCCAAATCCAAAAGTCGCTCCTCGATCAGGTGAATCCGTTTCGCTGGTCAAGATGGGAACGGCTCGCTCGCGGCACAGCTTAACCAACGCATCCAATCCTGAAACAACGGTGTTGTCTCTGAATATAAGGACCGCATCGACGCCCTCTAATGCAGGTGTCGCCTTGGCTTTAATTTCATTGGTATGGAACACCTCGACAGCACTCAATTGGATCTCTTTCCTTTCAAGAATCTCTTGCAAAGTCCTCTTCTGCTCCTTTGCACCAGAATGCTCAGGATTATAGACCAGCAAGAGATGGGAAAGATGGGGCAATTCTGTTAAGAAGGCCTCCATTTCCTCCTCTATGCGCATCACTTCTTCAATGCCTGTTACATAACGACCCGAAAGCCCACCCGCACCATGGACCGCAGTAAATACGATCGGCGTCTCACTCCCCTTTTTGGCAAATACTTCAGCTGCCATATGGGACGGCGATTTGCCAATCGTCACAACTAACGCAAACCCCTTACGATGGATCTCTTCAACCTCCGAGCGCAAAAGCGACTGGCTGCCTTGAGCGTTGTAAATGACAACATCATACTTTTCCGGATCCAGCGAATCCCTTACCCCGTTTTCAATCTGACGGATGCTCGGATGGACAACCGGTGACACAATCGCGATAGGGATCTTACCCGAATCCCCTCCACACGACGTGAGGAGAAGCAGCACGCACAACAATTTTTTCATAACGACCTCAGTTTATTTGAATACTTGTAATGTTACACCATTACACCATTTCATGTCAACTTAATCATCATTAGACAAGATTTATCAGGGACGGTCGCAAAGAATCACGCTACGATTAATTAACAGGATAAGGCATAGGATCGCCTTCGGCGGCAGGATAAACAGGATAACGGCAGAAGAACAAAAAAAGGAATTTTCCTCTTCTTTTTTTCCTATCCTGCCTATCCTACCGGCGCAGCCGATCCTCTGGCTTATCCTATCAATTAATGAGGGCGTGAGCCTACGCGACCATCCCTGCTACATCCTGTAATAAAGCGATCCCTCTGCGCCACTGCGGCTCTTGCGCCTCTGCGTTTAGAAAATCCGAACTCCTTCCCTCACTTGGATTCTTAAAACGCAGAGGCGCAAGAGCCGCAGTGACGCGGAGGAAGATTTGTGTCATCTCTTAGAGGGACTGTGATTGTTTGATAGGGGAGGTGTGTTGAGAGGTGTTCTGCCATTGTTTTCTCTTTTTCCTATCCTGCCTATCCTACCGGCGCAGCCGATCCTATGGCTTATCCTATCAATTAATGAGGGCGTGAGCCTACGCGAGCTTCCCTGCTACATCCTGTAATAAACCGATCCCTCTGCGCCACTGCGGCTCTTGCGCCTCTGCGTTTAGAAAATCCGAACTCCTTCCCTCACTTGGATTCTTAAACGCAGAGGCGCAAGAGCCGCAGTGACGCGGAGGAAGATTTGATTCAGCTCATAGATGCACTGTGATTAATTGACAGGATAGGAGTGACGAGGCGTTCTTCCTTTATTTTATCCTTTTCTTATCCCGTCAGTCAATCACAGAAGGATTCGAGGCGAACGCCTTGTTAACCCATTGTCATCGCATTTCGCTGGCTTTGCGGAGGAGACAGGCGAGCTCCATGGGGCCAAATACATTTCGAATTCCCAAATCTTGAGATAGCATGGCGGCTCTTTCCCTGAGCATCTCATTTTGCTGGAGCAATTTCATTCGCTCCTCATGGTCTCTACCGCTAATTTGCTGTTCAACAAATTCTTTAGATTTGGTCCAGAGGGCGTGCACAATCTTGTGAATGTCTTCCTGATTTTCGGGATCTATCCACTGGCACTCCACTAAACTAAAGACGTAATTTTGCTCATCTTTGAATTGTTGCATGTGAGGCAAGATCTGAACTAGTCCCTCTTCCTCTTCCAGGCTCAGCTCCAATTGATCTACCGGAAATGTTCCGTAGAACTGTAAAGCAGCAATTGGCTTTACCATTTCTTCCTCCTTCTTTTAAGTAAAAATTATTTTAAATCATTATGTGAAATTCAGGTAAACTTACTTTTTATGATGCGTCTCGTACTTTTATTATTAATGCTTTGCGAAACAACTTATGGTGAGTTGGTGGGCGGACGCCTCAATTCTTTCTCTGATGGACAGAATGCTTTTGCCGGTGTGATCAATCCTGCCAATGCCGTTTGGCTACAAGACCGCTTCGACTTAGGTGTGTATTTTGCGCATCAAAAATCCACGCTGAACAACAAAGACAACAACCCTTTTTACCCTCCGGGAAAGATCGACTTAACCTATAGGTCGAAGAATGTGATTACGGGCGACTTTGCCATACATAAACGGGGAGAGATTTGCCTTGGGAAGGATTCCTATGGGGGTTCGATCAGTTTAGCCTACTATTCGACCCCCTCCTTTGTGAAATTGCGGACTAAAGAACCGATTCCGGGTGCGGGAACGACTCCGCTGACCATCCGGAAGAAAACCAATGCGTTTTCTGCTGCATTTTCTCTGAAAGTTGCCTCTAATCACTCCGTAGGCGTCGCTATCGATTACATTCAGTTTTCTCAGTTGCGCGAGGGCTTCCAAAGATCAGATACTCCCCTGCGATCTGTCGCTCCAGGACATGTGACAAACAATGGCTATGACCACTCTCACGGTTGGGGTTTAAGTTTAGGATGGCATTGGAACATCACAGAAAAACTGCATTTTGGTGCAGCGTGGGCTCGTAAAAGCTATTGCGGAAGGTTCAGTAAGTACCGAGGATTTGACCCTCACCATGCGAAAAATTACGCGCCGCAACTCGTAGGTGCTGGATTCAGCTACCGCTTTACGACGCGCATCGCAGGGCGTCTGGAAATGCTGTGGACAAATCTCGGTAACTTGCCTGCAGCGAACAACAACGTGCTCCCCAATGGCCAGATCAATACTAATAAACGAGGCTCCAGAAAATCTCCGGGGCCAGGCGTTCAGGATGCCACTTTCGTGAACATCGGCCTTGGTTATAAGATCAACGATGAAATATCGGTGGGAGCAGGCTATTCTCACCGCATCAAGCTCCGCCGTAAAAGCCCCTGGATCATCTCCCGGACTTATTTAAACCAGACAATCTACGACGTGCTATCCCTTGGAGTGAACTACCAATACCAAAATCACGATCTATTTGCCGGAGCCACATGTGGATTGAAAAATAGAACGCATGGCGTGCTGCCGGATAGGCTGGGAGGCGGGCGATTCGCTTCAGAAAAGGAAACAGCCTCTCTCTCTATATCCTGGGGTTATCTTTATTGATTCAATTGCGGAGTGAATTGAGATAAATTATAGATGCCTAGCTGCTTTTCAATCTCAGCAACCTGTTCCACAGCCTTTTCAAAGCCATCTTCGCCAAAATGCTGCTGCTCGATCTGCTCAAAGCGATCTCCCAGCTGGTCATACTCTTCAGCAGTCACCAATTTATGGAATGCGGGGAACAATATCGTGTCTTCCCGTGCTTCATGAGGGCGAAACATCGTCACATAGTACTTCAGGTACTCTGTCAACAGCTTTCTTTGGCCCTCATCTTTTAAGGAAGCTTCGTCAGAGTGGGCTAAAATGTAGTCTGTGAGCTTTCGCCCCACGTTGTGCTGGTCTTTTAAAATCGCGATAAGGTCGAGCTGCTGCTCTGCCTTTTCAAAACGAGGAAAAATGAACTCCTCTTCGATCTTTTCATGGTAATTCTCCAAAAAATTGCGCACCAATTTAGCCGCCCGCGTCAGAGCGTTTAGAGGAAAGTCTTTCTTCGACTCAATTCTCGTAGCAATTTCCTGATAGATCAAGAGAAGACGGTTCAATACCCCATGCTCGCGCATCAAGTCCTCATTAGCAGTCACCTCCTCATGGGCGTCTACCTCCCCAGAGTGAACTGCGCACAAAGGTAGTGCAAATGCAAAGGCGTACCATATGAATTTTTTCATAGCTTGGTTTTATCCATTTTACAATATACTGGTCAACAATCAAAACCCGTAGGTACAAATATGACCACATCTCCTCAAATGAATTATTCGGTCACTTCGTTTCATAACGACAGTTACCCCTGGGTCGAAATTTCGTTCGAAGGCAAACCTTGTGTCTACCAAAGAGACGAAGTCACTACTGATGACCACCTCTTGATAGTTTTCAATAATTGCAACCTGTTCATTACACGCCCGATCACAGCAAAAGAAATCACGATCGTAGCTGATCATGTGGTCGTATTAACTTCATTGACTGCGACTGAAAACAGAGTGCACATTCTCGCCACCAATAAACTGATCTTGCTTGGCGCTAGGGTACAAGGCAAGGAGGGGTTTAACCTCTATTCAAAGGATGAACCACTCTGCCTACCCATAATCCCTGAACGTGAAGATTATCTGGTTAAAGCAATTGATGATGCCATTAACAAACAGGACGATGAAGAAGCATTCAATCTCTTGGGAGAGATCCATCTTGCCGTTACAGACCCAGACCATTTTGATAAGGATGAAGAAGTGGAAATCAACTATCGAAAGGCTGCGGAATTCTTCGATATTCACCCCAGTAGAAATTAGAGTATTATCAATTTCAATTTTTAGGTATACTTTTCCCCTTCACAATGAAAGGAGAACCGTATGTCCTACTTACTATCGAATATTGAACGCTTGCAAGATTCCTTTGTATCCATGACGATCAATGGGCGAAAATGCTCATTTCAAACGAGGCCGATCAACTCGTCTAGCCCTATAGATTTCGATTTTCCGGATCACAATCTGTTTCTATTGCATTCTCTGCATGCGCCGACAATCACCATCAAAGCAACCAATCTTTTTGCATTTGACCGCATAACTGCCACTGCAGGAAGGGTAAAGATTTTTGCTTCCAGCAAAATCTTTAACATCCATAGTTCAGGGA
>JBKEAL010000131.1:0-2219 GCA_047972195.1 Parachlamydiaceae bacterium | reverse complement strand
TCTGACCATCGCTATAAGTCTCAAATTTTTCCAGAATACCATCTTCATACTCCATACATAGAAGTAGCTCTTCGGGCACTATCAATGATGTTTTGTCTTCATACAGAACGATATGCACTATGTCTGGGGCTTCCTTTTTTATTTTCTTCCTTATTTCAGACTTGATAGCTAGAAATATATTACCATTTCCTAAAGGCATCAGGTGTGCATTCGAAAGCTCATAATCATCTATTTTCCCTTTTATCTTTAGCATTCCAAAAGATGATTTAGGCATAGGGATTTCCGGTATTTCGACATAAGTCCACCCCCCTTTCCCTTCAAATTTTTGTAATAAGTAATTTTTATCTACCAATGGCTTTTCAGTTTCCATATGCTAAAATTAATATAAAAATAGCTGTACTAAATATAAGTGGCACAGCTATTTTGTATGTAATCTCCCTTCTTATTATAAAGATATTTATTTCACTGGAATGCGTAGTTCTACTATCCATGGGGCATCAGCATCCTGAGTATCACCAACACAACTTATATATAACTCATAATGATCTCGTGTATCAATCTCATACCCTTGCTCATGGAGGATAACATACACTTTGTTCCAAGCTTCATTATATTCCGCCATAGTAACCTCTACCTGCATCACAAAATACTTACCACCGCTTATATTATAGTGTTTCATCCCTTCTCCGGGCTCAATGCCTGATAAATCTTCCAAACAAGCCTCTGAGCGAAGTTTATCAGCAGGTACATCTTCCGGGTGGTCGTGATAGACACCTGCCATTTTAGGTGCAGCCGCCCAAAGGTTATTGGCCTCTGCCCATGCGGCTAATTTTTCAAATGCTCCACAGATACCAGCATAATCTCCAATGTGTGAAATTGCTAATGTTTTAAGCGGTTCAAGATTTTTTATTTCAGTGCTATTTATTTTCATAAGTCTAAGTTTTTAATAATTTGTTTTATAATATCTTTTATTTCAACAGGTTTAATCACTGTTGTTGTATCAGCATTAGCCAATACCCACCTTGCCAGACCTTCGAGAGAATAGGCCATATAGGTTTGTTCTATCTGACCGTTTGCAAGCTCTCTTTCTTTAGTCAGTCCCATAAAATGACACCTGTCGGCAAAACGTTTGGATATCTCTTTGCTTGTTAGCAAAACGACCTCTATCAAACATTGGGGAACATCGCATCCAAGAAGTGATTCTAAAGGAGGATGTACTCTAGTTTGTTCATTACCCGTTATTTTTATATTATTAATACGATCGAGCCTGAACATCCGGTATTCTTTTCGTAAATGACACCATGCTGCAAGATACCAACAGGGATGCGAATAGCTAACCCCAACAGCTTCCAGTGATCTTTTACTGGTACTTTCTTCAGCATTTATATAGTCGATCTCTACGATTAACCGATCGTTTATACTACTTAATATTATTTGTAGCAGATTGGGTAAACTTTCCTTTGTATTCCGGCTTTTATACACAGCAATAGTATCGTCCATATCGTGGAGATATTTCTTATCCACACCTCGCAATGCCGCACGGACTTTATCCATTCCCTGGCGAAAATAATTGCTGTTCTGGGTATCGGTTAGCTGCTCAATAATTTTTTCGGCAGTGAGGAAATCCATTGCTTCCTCTTTGGTAAACATTAGTGAAGGCAACCTGTAACCCTCCACCAGAGAGTAACCGATTCCCGAATTTCCGCATATAGGTACTCCGGCTTCAGATAGAGTTCGCATATCCCGGTAGATGGTGCGTAAACTCACACAGAAACGTTCTGCCATTTCTGAGGCTTTTACAATCGGTCGCGATTGTAATTGTACTAATAGTGCCGATATGCGGTCAATCCGGTTTAGGTCTTTATCCACTTTGCTTTATTGTTTTAATCCGAATCAGTGAGGCATACTGTTATTCTATAATCAGTGCCCAAAGTACGCCAAATTTATCTAAAATTTCAGCATATAGTTTCGCCCAGCTGGGCTCACAAAGTTCGCATTTAATTTGCCCGCTTGCAGATAATTTTGCATAAATATCTTTAAGTTGTTGATCTGTGTCGCAAAATACTGTAATTGTATGCCCCAAAGAGCCGAAGTCGGATTTTGTGCCAGGCATTGTGTCTGCTATGCTGATGGTACAGCTATTAAAGGTAAGGCAGGAATGGATTATTTTGTCCTTGTATTCTGCAGGGCTTTCCATTTCCTGATATTCTCCATAACGA
>JBKEAL010000044.1:0-17035 GCA_047972195.1 Parachlamydiaceae bacterium | reverse complement strand
CTGGACCAGACCACAGCATGGCAACCAGTGCTGCGATCGTTGGAAGAGCCTGATTTGTGCAGATGTTAGATGTGGCCTTTTCACGTCGGATATGCTGTTCTCTTGCCTGAAGTGTCAACACATAGCCTGTGTTGCCTTCTGCATCTTTGGTCCTTCCAACAATGCGTCCCGGTAGCTTTCTTAAATAGGGTTTCAGGCAAGTGATGTATCCTGAATAGGGTCCTCCAAAGGATAGAGGAATTCCGAAAGGCTGCAAATCTCCTACGGCGATATCAGCTCCCTGCTCTTTGGCAGAGGGAAGAAGGCCGTAACTCAACGGATTGCTGCATAAAATGGCGACTCCATCCAATGATGAGGGAACTTTTTCCATAAAGCCGAAAAAATTGGGGGATTGCATCAACAAGCAGGCGTAAGGACCTTGGAGTCGGGTAAAGTCTGAAACGCCCTCTTTCATCGGAACCCATTCGATTTCTGCCCCAATGCCTTCGAGGTACAGTTTCACCACTTCGCGGTAGAGAGGATGCACCGTTTCACTGATCGCCACTTTTTTGATGCCCTCTTTGGAACGGATGGCCATGAGGCACGCTTCGGCGCAGGCAGAAGCGCCATCGTACACTGAGGCGTTGCTCGCATCCATGCCGGTGAGAGATGAGATGGCAGTTTGGTATTCAAAGATCGCCTGAAGCATTCCTTGAGATGCTTCCGCCTGATAGGGAGTATAGGAGGTCAGAAACTCAGAACGGCTTGTAATGGCCGATACAATTGCTGGAATGTGATGTCGGTAGGCGCCAGCCCCCAGGTAGGAGTCTAGTTCCGGGTATCTGTTTTCTTTCGCAAGCGCTTCAAGAATTGAGAAGCCTTCATATTCCGATAAGCCATCTTCTTCTTCGGGCTCAGGAAGTCGCAACGATGCAGGGATATCTTTTAGCAAGTCTTCAAAACGCGAGACGCCAATGGCATCCAACATCTCTTTTCGCTGCATTTCCTGGTTTGATATGAAGTCCATTACTTTATCAGGGTATGGTAATCTTCTGCGTTTAATAGTTTATCTAACTGTTTCTCATCGATCTTGCTTAGCTTGTAGATCCATCCCTCTTTTTCAGGAGATCTGTTGAGCAGTCCGCTATCGTCCGAGAGCGCCTTGTTCACTTCCACGATGGTACCGGACACAGGAGAATAGAAGTCAGAGGCGGCTTTAGTGGATTCCAGAACGGCTGTGGATTCGCCTTCATTCACTTGAATACCGGTTTTTGGCAGCTCAACGTACACAATATCGCCCAGCTCTTTTTGCGCGTAATCAGTAATCCCCACATAAGCAATACCGTCGATGATTTCGACCCATTCATGAGTTTTGGAGTATTTTTTCATTCTATTCCTGTTTTTTAATGTTTATAAAGGGTGGCTTTATTATTTCAAAGGGGTGCAGCTCCTCACGGATTTTTACGAATAACTGTGCCCCGGGCTCATATTTTTTCGTAAGCAGTGCTAAGGCGATCGGTGCACCTAAGGCTGGTGAAAAATTGCCTGAAGTAATGCCTCCCACTTCATCTGCGCCGTCAAAGACGAGATATCCATCCCTAGCGATTGCTTTGCCGGTCCCTTTTAATCCCGCGGCATGCCGCGCCGTTCCGCTTTCCAGTAACCGCTCTGTAGCCCTTTTACCGACAAACTCTCGGTCTTGCATCTTGACAGCGAAGGCGGCGACGCTTTCGACCGGATTGATGGATGGCGATAGCTCATGCCCATACAGGGCGTAACCCATGTCGAGTCGCAGCAGGTCGCGAGAACCCAGCCCGCAGGGGTGCGCCTGGGAAACAAGAAGCTCCCAAAGACCTTTTAAAACAGTATTCGGTGCAAAGAATTCGTAACCGTCTTCTCCCGTGTATCCGGTGCGTGCAACGAGGATTGGCGTATGCTGAAACAGCACTTCCTGAAATTGAAATCTCTCTAATGGGGGTAGAAAGGGCAATTCCAGGCTACTCACGCGCCTTCCTTGCAAAGAGAGGATCCCTTCATCCTCAAATTGGGGGACGATCGACACCGTCCATTCTTTGCTATGGTGTTGAAGATGTTCAAGTACTTTCAGGCGGTTGGAACTATTCGCAACCAAGAAGACTTTTTCTTCCGAAACAGTGTAGATGATGACGTCGTCAATAGCTCCACCCTCTGCATCGCACAGGACCGAGTATTTGGCTGTGTGTTTGTGTGGTGGAAATAGAGAATTAGTTGAGAGCGAATCGAAGAATTTTAGAGCCTCGCTGCCCGTGCACTCAATTCGACCCATATGGGAAACGTCGAAAACGCCGGCGTGCGTGCGGACAGCTTCATATTCTTTGAGAATCGAACCATAGTGCAGCGGCATGTCAAAGGAGGCGAAGGGGACAATTTTAGCGTTTAGCGCGAGATGCTGGTCGTACAGGATGGTTTTCATTGGTCAAAATCGCTCTGCTCCATAAAGCCGGGAAGGTTTCATAGGAGAACTCGTCAGAGTGAGCAGAAAAATGCTGCCTTAAACCACCCGTCGAGTAGACGCAAAAAGTGAAGCCAATCCGGTTGCATTCAATCGGATCATAACCATGTAGGCATTGCGTAGGAATAAAAATATTCATCGAATAGCTGTTTTTCTGAAACGAGGATTCGCAGACGAGCTCTTTTGGATTGCACAGCTCATGCTGGTCGTCAGTTCGAAAGCGCGTAGTCTCAACTGCTTGAGTCCCTTCGATCTCTTTTGGAAGAAAAAGGAACTGGTGGCAGAATCTCGTTAAGATCGTCGATGATTTATTGTCTCTTGTGTCGATAAATAACTGGAGAGCATCGCCTCTCTGAAATTCAGGATAGAAGACGTCAGTAAAAGGTCTTTCGCTCTCCATGTAGAAATAGAGCCCCTCTTCGTTCCATCCCATATGGATTTTTGCAAAATTGTCTTCCTGAAGAAGGAAGGGGGCGTTTGGAATAAGGTAGGCTTCATCCCGTAAATGTTTAAAAGGCTCCTTCTGCGGAAGATAGGGGCAGGAAAACTGCATCTCAAACAGTGAGCCCGGACGAAGAGGTGAAAACTCTTCCCCTAACGTCACGCTTCAGGCTCCATGGAGTTTTCTCCCACATCCAAATATTCCAATGTGATCGCATTTTTCTCCTTGAAGAGAGGGATCAAGCTTTCCAGGTAGCTTCTTTCCGCTGCACTTCCTAGCAAGTAGCGAGCCCTTTCAATTTGTGAAATGCGGTCCTCTTCGTTGCCATTGTCGCTGGCTTTTACTTCGATGAATGCGAAGTAGAGATCTCCATTGGGCGAAGGCGTGGCTTTGGTGAAAGATTTTTCCTTAGCTTGGAATAGCTGTGTGCCGTTGGCTAAGCTCTGCGCCTCCTTTCGAGACAATTTCATAGGCGCTTTGAGCGGCTTAAATTGATCTGTCAAATTCGCAGAACTGCCTTGAGCTGTTTGTGTCAGGCTGGAAGCTGCTTCCGGTTTCTTCTCAATGGTTTCTTGAGTTTTCTGGAGAAGACTTAGGAAGCGGTAGGGAGCGACCCGTTCGCCTTCCAGCGCTTGGTATTTCTCAGCACTCGGTGCTTTTTTCAAGCTTTCTTTAATGGAGGCAAGCAATCCACTGTGAAGAGATGCGGCTACCTTATCTTTCACTTCCGCCAATGACTTATAGCTCTTGTCGGCATTCTGGTAGGCAGCAGGGTTTTGTCCGCGGATCTCGACGTAATGCAGTTCAAGAAGCTGATCGTTCATTTTGTCGAGAACGCCGCTTAACTTTGCTTCGGAGAAGGTGAGAATTTCCTCTTTGGGCTCTCTTTGGATCACCTTAATGCGGTAATACTGCTCACCATTGAATGTGACGCCATCGATCAGCTCTTCCTTATCTAAACGGGTCATGAGAGACTCACCCTTTTGCAGCCCCTTGAAGGTGCGGTTTTCCCCTTTCAATGCGAGAGATACCGTTTCCTTTTTCGGCTCTTTGGCATCCAATCCTTTTGCAATCCACTCAGGGTGTGCTTCAAAGATGGAATCCTTGGCAAATTGGTCGAGCCGTAATTTGGTTTGCGGGTCGAGTGCGTCTACTGCCGCTAGTCTTTCCTCTCTTGTTCCACTCTTTTTTAAAGCAAGTTCAGGGAATTTCTCTTTCAATTTCGCCCAATTTTTGTCATCCAGTTCCCAGCCTAATACCTCTTTCACGCTGATGTCTGCTTGAACATCGCGTTTATTCAAAGTGGAAATTTCCAGGTCATAGCGCTTACGGACAAGTTCCGGAGACTTTTTAGTCACTTCTTCTACTGTAAGAAAGCTTTGAGGAAGATCCAGTTGCGCTCTTTCTTCTTTGCTTCTCTTAGAGATGGCGTTCAGATAGGTTTCAAACAATTGCAAGTCTTTAAAGTCTCGGACAATCAACCCTGGAGGAAGCTTGTAAATCTCTCCTTGGACATACTCGTTGCCATATTGGTTGAACGATTGGTAGGCAAAAGGATCGACAAACGCTGAACTACCAACATCTCCGAACAGTCTGCGGAACAGAAGCACTTTCTGCCAGATCTTTACAGCTTTCACTTTGTCTAGGCGCATAGCAGCTAGCTGCTGTTCAAAATAGGATGCGGAGTTGGATGCGCTCAATGTCGGTGCGTTTTCCATCTGCTTAAAGCTGATCTCCGCATTGCGGTAGAGGTCGGCAAGTGCTTCTTCTTTCGTGACAATGTATCCATTCTTTTCGGCGATGGCTGCTGAATTGATGATGAACTCTGCAGCAAGGCGGACAAATCGAGGTCCGAACCAGTCGTCAAGCGTGTGGTAGCCAAACAGGGAAAGATCTCCTCTATCTAAGGCAGGATCGCGGGCTAGAGTGTTGTTTTGTCTCTCTTGCTGCTTTAGCACCTGTGCAAGATAGTAGGAAGGAAAACGCCTTTCATTCAAAAAGAGCTGCACGCGGGCATCAAAAGCCTCTTGTGCCAGCGGATCTTTGGCGCTTTGCAGAACTTGCAAGTTGCCGGGAATTTCAGGAGCGAAATAGTTCCACGCCGTGATGCTGCTGATGTAGGGAGCGTCTTTGCGGGCATAAGGCTTATAGCGCTGTTCACGCGTCAATCTTTGGGCAAAATCGACTACCAAACTGTCTTTGTAATTTTCTGCCAAGATGTTGCCAAGGCCAGTCATCAAGATGTCGTTGCGGATTACGCCGTCATTTAAGAAGTTAGGCCCTTGGACTCCACCCCAGATCAACTTATCCAAAGAATCAGTAGAGATGAACGAAGTGAACTCATCCAGTTCGCCACGCGTCACGCCCTCGCCGGATACCGTATTGAAGGCGATCTGTTCGTGGATCGAATTGCCTCCTAGCGTGTCATAGGTGCCGAAAAAAGAGAAGGAGGTCACGATGACGATCGTGATCGCAATAAAAAAGTACTTTTGATGCTTGCGCATGAATGTTAGCATGTGACGACCTTTGCTGAAACTTTGTGGATTGATTTTACAAACTTGCAATATTCCATGCAACAAATGGGAAGATTAGTGTACATAAAGAATTTACTAGTTGGAGGAGCCTATGTGCTTTTCGTCGAAAGCAAGTTTTACAGCCGCGGCAGTACTTGGTGTTATTGCAGTTGCCTCACTCATCAAGGCTAGAAAAAATCCCGACCGTTATCTGATTGCTGCGATGCCGCTTTTTTTTGCGATCCAACAGGTCAGCGAAGGGATGCAATGGCTTTATCTCGAAAGCGGAATCGGATCGCAACAAGCAGCTAATGCAGCCAGTGAACTCTTTCTCTTTATCGCACTTGTGATCTGGCCTTTTTGGACGCCGCTTAGCGTCGTCGTTGCCGAAAGGGAGCGCGAGAAAAGAGGCCTTCTTTACATTTTTCTTGGGATAGGTATCCTGGATTCGATCTACAATGCATATGTCTCGTTGGGGAACCCGATGCCGGCATCCATCGCGGGCCATAGCATCTTTTATCAATTGTACGTATCTCAACCAAGCGTATGGGTGTATGCCATAGCTGTGATCCTGCCCTGGTTTTTCACCTCAACGCCAAAAGCTAAAATTCTGGGAGTCGGCTACGCTTTAGGCTACTCGATCGCTGCGTGGTTTTACTTCTCGACATTTGCTTCAGTGTGGTGTTTTTTTGCAGCCATCAACAGCGCCATCATTTACGCAATGGTCACTTCGGAAGAGAGATAGACATCATGAAAATGTTAACTTTCATTTCTATAATATACCCAAAAGCCTTTTAAAGGCATTTTTTCAGGGTAATCCAGTCGAACAGTTTCTAGTGAAAATTCAGGTTGATCAAATGATGCCTGTGGTTGACAAAAATCTGCTATAATTTGATCCTTAGCCTGTTCATATAATTCAAAATCCTCTTCAGAAATCTCCTTATCGCAAAAGAAAATCGCTGAAATTACATTATCTTCAATATCCACACAAACCGCCCTCAGATTGGGGGTTACATTACCAAGAAGAGCTCTTTGTGCTGAAAGTTTTAAATCCCCTATATCCATTATATTAAACAGCGCCATCATTTACGCAATGGTCACTTCGGAAGAGAGATAGACGTCCTGAATCAGATGGAAGAGTTTTACTCCCTCTGCAAAAGGCCTTTGGAAGGTTTTTCTGCCGCTGATCAGTCCCATCCCGCCGGCACGTTTGTTGATCACAGCTGTTTTGACAGCCTCTTCAAAATCGTTTTTCCCTGCTTCTCCACCGGAGTTGATCAAGCCTGCCCGTCCGTTGTAGCAGTTTAACAATTGGTATCTTACCAGATCGATCGGATGGTCGGAGCAGAGGTCTGTGTACATCTTATCGGAGTATTTGCCATACTTTTCTTTCTTGTTCAGCGCAGCATAGCCCCCATTTAGGGTCGGCAGTTTCTGTTTGATGATGTCCGCTTCAATCGTCACGCCAAGATGGTTGCCCTGGCCGGTCAGATCGGCGCTTGTATGGTAGTCTGCGTCGGCAGTCTTGAACGCCGGATTTCTCAAATAGCACCATAAAATCGTCGCCATGCCCAGTTCATGAGCGTGCTGAAATGCTTGGCTAATCTCCTGAATCTGTCTTCCACTTTCAGGAGATCCAAAGTAGATCGTCGCGCCCACAGCGACAGCGCCCATGTCAAACGCTTGCTTGACCTGTGCAAAGAGAATTTGGTCGTACTTGTTTGGATAGCTCAAGAATTCATTGTGGTTCAGCTTCAAGATGAAGGGGATCTTATGGGCAAATTCGCGCGACACAGCCCCCAGAACGCCTAAAGTCGAGGCGACTCCATTGCAGCCCCCCTCCATAGCCAGTTTGAGGATGTTTTTCGGGTCGAAGTACATTGGGTTAGGTGCAAAGGAAGCGCCTGCAGAGTGTTCAATACCCTGATCGACCGGCAAAATCGAAAGGTAGCCCGTACCACTCAATCTTCCATGGTTGAATAATTGCGTCAGACTTCCAAGAACTCGCGGCGACCGGTCGCTCAATCCATAGACTTGATCCACCCAATTTTTGTTTGGAAGATAGAGAGACTCTTTCGGAATTTTAGGATTCTTAAAATTTAATAGTTTATCGGCATCGCCGCCTAAAAGGGAAAGAATCTCGGACATGAATTACCTCACTGCCCGCATCCTACCTTTTTTCCCATCAAACCGCAAGTTCCGCTCTCAGCCTTTCTTCTTTTTCGATGCATTCAAGAAGCTGTCTATTGAGCGGTGTGCGCACTTTAAGTTGTTCCGCTTCAGAGGCTAATGCAGTTTTCTGCTCAGCTTCAGCGATCTGTCTCCTGATCTCAAGTTCTTGCTTTTCAAGTTCATAGAGTTGGAAAAGAGGGCCGATTTTCTTCGGGTCATCATATAGCTTCTGAAACTTGGAAGACCCAATTCTTTCCATAAAGGCAGTGAAAGGCTCCTCTTTAACCAGCGTTCGATATTTCAATAGTGCTTTGATTTGTTCTTCATCTGTATCTAGGATGTCCATCCTCTTCTCAACGTTGTTCTCTTCTTTACAAACTAAGAATAAACCAGGTCCCATGAATGCGATAGCCACACCCAAGGCGATTCCAATCGCGGCAATAGGGGCCAAAGGCGTAAAGGCTAACAGAAGAGGAAGAACGGTAAAAAGCGATGCAACTCCTACAAACGTGCCAATGCTGCCCAAGGTCACGTTTCGTTTGTCTTTTCGTTTAATCTCTTTTAGTTGCGCAGTGTGTTCCGTCATTTCAACTTGTTTTGTGGTAATCTGTTTATGCAGTTGAGATTCTATAGAAGTTTCTTTTGAAGGGGCTGTGAATGTTTCGCTCGCAAGGATCTGCTGTTTTAGGAGGTTCTTTTCTTTCCAATTTATTGGAAGCGTTCTGTTAATTGTTTCATCCAGTGTAGTCGCTTCCTCTTCAGAGATATGATGAGTCTCTAAAAATAGTTGGGTGAATTTGAAGAACATCTTCATTCCGGTTTTGTCTTGTGAACTAAAGCTATAAGTATAGTATTCTGCGCAACTGACATCCTTTAGTCGCGTTGCAAGCACTTGGACCACGCCATCCGCTTGAAACAATTCCGGATGCTCCTCCAAATCCCTAGTCCATTCTTTTAGAGTCGTTTGGAATTGCTTGTCGCTAAAAATGGTTGTAGGCATAAAAACCCCCTGGAGTGTAGTAATTCACAAGCAAATTTTGTGCCAATTTAGTCCTCCAGCAGCTATGATCGTCGACCATGGAAACATTACTCAATATCATTGACCGCCTCATGGGTCCAGGCGGCTGCCCATGGGACCAAAATCAAACTTTAGCGGGCTTAAGGGAAGATCTCCTTGAGGAGTCGTGCGAGGTGATCGATGCCGTAGATACCTACGAAGCGGCAGAGATCACTGAGGAGTTGGGCGATCTGCTCTTTATCGCGCTATTTATGACGAGGGTTGCCGAAAAAGAGGGAAAAGGCTCTCTACAGGAAATCTTGGAAGGAATCTGCAGCAAGGTCATCCGCCGCCACCCCCACATCTTTGAAGAGGCCAAAACCCTAACCGAAAAAGAAGTGCTCGAACAGTGGGATCTATTAAAGGAGAAAGAGAAGGGAAAACAAGATCCTTTTGCCAGAATCCCCAAGGCGCTTCCCGCACTCTCCCGTGGCGTCGAAGTGATTAAGGTATTGGAAAAGCAAGGCGCAAGCACGCCAAATGCTTCATCAGAAGATCCTGAGGAGCAGCTAGGGTGGGAGCTATTTAGCTTGGTGCAAGAAGCGCACAAAAACAAACTCAACCCAGAGCAAGCCCTCAGACAAGTCCTCGCCAAGCTAGCTAAATAGTGTGATTTTTTCAACGCGGAGGCGCGGAGAAAACATCTATTAAATGGAAAGGCTCGCGGTTGAAAGATCAGAGCGATCTATTTAGTCGCCACTTCTTACTTTCTGATCTTTAAACCGCGAACCTTTCCATTTAGAGCTGTAGAAAGTTTTTACAAAACTTTCTAATCAGTAACTACCTCCGTGTTGACAAAATCCAAGCGTTTGCTAAGGCGTAAGTGTTCTGAATCACGTTTTTCTAACGAATAATGTGTAGAGTTTACACGTTTTTCCAACGAAAAATGTGCGTATATGCACATTTTCCTAACATATACACACATAATTGGTGTATATATGAACATATGGATAGGGACATCTACAAAAAGCTAAAATCCTGGAAACATTCGGAACGTCGGAAGCCATTGATTTTAAATGGTGCACGGCAGGTAGGGAAAACCTATTCACTCATGCATTTTGGTAAAACCGAGTATAAGTCTATTGTATACTTAAACTTCGAAAAAGATGAACGTCTAGCTCAGTATTTTGAAGGATCTTTAGATCCTAAGGAATTAATCAAGATATTAAGCATTCACAAAGAAATCGAGATTGTCCCACACGATACTCTGTTGATTTTTGATGAGATTCAAAACGCTCCGAAGGCCTTAAACAGTCTAAAGTATTTTCAAGAAGAGGCGAACGAATACCATATTGCAGCTGCAGGTTCTTTATTGGGTGTAAAAACAGCAGGGGGTAAGGGGTTTCCGGTGGGAAAGGTCAATTTTCTGCATTTATATCCATTGACTTTCTTCGAATTTTTGTCGGCTTTAGGAAATGAAAAATTACGTAGTTACTTAGAAGCCAATCAAGCTTGTGAGCCATTTCCTGAGCCGATCCATGAAAAATTGATCCAATTGCTAAAGTACTACTTTTTTATTGGAGGGATGCCCGAGGCTGTCGCGGAATATGCCCATAGCGAGAAATTGCATATCGTGAGAGAAGTTCAAAAAGAAATTTTATCAGCTTATGAGCAAGATTTTGCAAAACATGCCCCTCCACATGAGATAATGAAAATCACGACTGTGTGGGGTCAAATCCATCGGCAATTGGCAAAGGAAAACAAGAAATTTATTTTCTCATCTATTCGAAAGAGCGCTAGAGGCAGGGATTATGAAGAGTCTATTCAATGGCTAACTGATGCAGGGCTTATTCACAAGAGCTATCTTATTGAATCCCCTAAATTCCCATTAAGCGCCTATGCAAATGACCACAACTTTAAGATCTTTTTGGCGGACGTTGGCCTGTTAGGAGCTCAAAGCAACCTTTCTCCTCAAGTCATTATTGAAGGAAATCAACTTTTCATGGAGTTCAAAGGGGCACTAACGGAAAATTACGTGGCTCAGGAGCTAATTGCAAGCCGAAATATTCCTCCTTATTATTGGACGAGCGAGGGTATTGCTGAGGTGGATTTCCTATTTGAAGAAGATCATGAGATTTATCCTTTGGAAGTGAAAGCTGGTGCGAACGCGAAGAAAAAGAGTCTTCTTGTGTATAACCAAAAATATTCCCCTTCAAAGCTTTTTCGCGCCACAACAATGAATCTAAAGAAAGATAGAAATATTTATAATTTCCCTCTGTATCTGGTCTCTCGATTAGGGCTGTAGAAAGTTTTTCAAAACTTTCTAATCAGTAATTTACTCCGCGTTTAATTTTTTACTAACTCCTCGAGGAGGTCGATCCATTTGGGGGAGTCGTTGAGGCTGGGTACGAGGTCGATTTTTTCGCCGCCGGCTTTTTGGAATAGCTCGTTGTATTCGATTTGGATTTCGTAGAGGGTTTCCAGGCAGTCGGCGACGAAGGCGGGACAGAAGATGAGGAGCCTTTTGGCGCCTCCTTTGGCGAGGGCTTGGATGCGGTCGACGGTGAAGGGGGTGAGCCACGGTTCTTTGCCGAGGCGGGATTGGAAGGTGATTTCGTAGCAGTCTTGGGGTAGCGATAGTTTTTTTGCCAGGGCGTGGCCTGTGGAGTGGCATTGGGCGGCGTAGCAGAGGTCGGGATTGGGTTGGGCTTTGCTACAACAGTCTTTTTCTCCGCAGCGGTTCATGCGGTCGGCTTTGATGAGCTGGCGGACGGGCAGTCCATGGAAGCTGAAGAGGACTTTATCGTAATTGTTTAATGGGAAGGGCGCTGCTTGGGCATGAAAGGCGTCGATTAAGCCGGGGTGGTCGTGAAAGCAGGAGAGGAAGCGGACGGTGGGGATCGTTTGGCGCGTTTTAAGAAGTGCTGTGATGTGGTCGAAAACGGAGCCGGTTGTTGCGGATGCATACTGAGGAAAGAGAGGGAGAATCAAAAGCTCTGAAAGAGGTTGTTTCAGCAGGGAGTCGAGGGCGTTTTCACAGGATGCGGAAGGATAGCGCATGGCCGATTCTACGATGTAATCAGATCCTAAGCGTTTTTGTAGGAGCTTTTTTGTATTTTCTGTGTAGATGGCAAGCGGGGATCCTTGCTTGGTCCAGATTTCTTTATAGGATGCCATCGTGTTGCGGATGCGTAGCGGAACGATGAGGCCGCGGACGAGGAGCTGTCGTTTCAGCCAGGGAAAGTCGATGACGCGCGGATCTGTCAGAAATTCAATGAGATAACGCCAGACGTCTTTAAAGGCGGGGGATTTTGGTGTTCCCAGATTGACGAGAAGTACGCCTTTGCGGCTATGTGCAGTAGTTTCAGACATGTTCAATCTCCTTGAAAGCTTTTGGGAGTATAGCTAATTAGCCCAAATTCTGCTATGCTGTTGGAATGGAACGGATTGCCCTATACAATTCTTTGCGAATCAACTGGCAGAACAACCCCAGATTGAACGTGAAACCTTGGCAGGTAGAAAACTACCGCAAGCTTTCCTATGATCAACTTTTCAAGGGACTTGAAAAGTTCGGCGTCGTCCTGGATAAACCCTTTTTCCTTTCTTTGAGCGAGCAGGTACCTTCTCCGGAGGAGTTTGTAGAGCATCTTTTAGCGGACAACGAAGAAAGCGGTGAACTTTACGATCAGATCTATCTGCTGGTGTTTGAGTTGTGGCGAAGATTAGTGCCTGAAAAGCAGACATTGGGCCTTTTCTGCGATGAGCTCGACCATCAGATCGAATCCTTTGACAGAGGGGATCTGGCCCATTTTCTGGAAATTGAAGAGGCGATAGACCAACTAGAGACCATTTTAGAGGACAATGCTTCTGAAGAATCCACTCCTCAAGACCTCTTCCACTCGATTCAGGAAAATTCCGCCCACGACGTCGAGTCCTTCCTTTACGATTTTATTGAAATGCAGATAGAGAATGGCAATCCAGGCTACGCTGAGGATTTGGTCGAGACATTTCTCCCTTATGTCGAAGAACCTTGCTGGTTGAACTTCTTGGCTTTGAAAATTACAAGTGGAAAAGATCTGAACGAAGCAGAAAAATTGCTTCACGCATTGATCAAAGAAGCCATTGAGAAGAAAGATTTGGAACTGATCTTCACGCTCCTCTTCCATCTAGCGCAGACGGGGGCATTAAAGGAGTTTCAAGAACTGGTTAAAACCGCGGTGCCGCTTCTCAAAACAGAAGAAGATTTTCAGGATCTGGTCGAGGCGTGCATCGACTTCGCCCACTTTAAAGATGCAGATGCAGAAGAAAAGGAGCTCAAACAACTGCTGGAAAGCAGAAAACAGCGCAACAAAGCGGCGCTTTTCCTCGCAAGAGACGAAGGGATGGCGTTACTGACTCCCCTAATCAAGAAGCTTTAAGGGCTTAAATTCCAGATAATCCGCGGAAGTGAGATGGTAATCTACACCGCTTTTCTTCCCAAAAGGCAACGCGTCCTTTCTGACGTTGTGCAAGTGGCCGAATACGCATAGATCGACTTTATGCTTTTCCAGAATCTCTGAAGCTCTGGAAGCGTGCAGCTCCTTTCCGATCGGAGGATAGTGAGTCATCGCAATTTTTTTTGAAGCTGTTTTATCCAGTTGCGACAAGCTCGCTTCCAGCCGCAATAGTTCTCGAACAAAGATCTTTTCTGTTTCATCAGGAGAGGGAACAGCCTTCTCTTTATTCTTTCGAGGGTTTTCGCGGTATTCGATCACTTCAGAAAAGCCATATTCAGGAGTATCCCAAAGCCTGGCTCCCCCTATGGCGATGCCGTTCCATGTCAACGCATTGTTTTGGATCAGATGCATCTTGGGAGGCAGGATCTTTTGCAGCTTGGCGAGCGAGTTCCACCAGTAATCGTGGTTGCCGCGGATCATGATTTTCGTTCCGGGAAGTGCGCCAATCCAGTCCAGATCCTTCTTTGCCTCTTCAAGAGCCATGCCCCAAGAAATATCTCCGGCGACTAACACGAGGTCGTCGTCGCGGACCGTTTCGCGCCAATGGGTTTCGATTTTTTCTGCGTAATGTGCCCAAGCGGGGCCAAACGCCTCCATGCTTTTATTGGGAACGCCAAAAGCCAAATGGAGGTCTGCGATTGCGTAAATTGCCATGGATTGCAATTTACTCTATTTCGTTAATTTTGGAGTAGGTGTTCACCTGAGCTCTTTCATATTGCTTCCGGAAGATTCTTTTTCCGGTTAAAGCGCATTGAACATGCTTGTCGAAGGTTCTAAGAAACTCTTCTTTGATGGCAAACTTATCATGCATGCCCGCCTCTTTGCTGTAAGGATCGTAGAAGATTCCGCCATTAGGCTGCACTTCGAAGAAAATCAGAGCGTCTTGTTTTTTGCCTTCAAGACGGATGATCCCCGGTCCGGTATAGGTTTGCAGTCGGCGGTAGAGCTTTCTTGGACGGAAAGCAAGAGTTGTGACGGGCTCGACGTGCAGATCTTGATTGAGCTCTTTGCCTATCTCTTCGAGAATTTGATGGTAGAATACCTGTTTTTCACTGATGTTTTTCAGAAGTTTTCCGCCCTTCTGACCAGGTTGTAAGCTAGCGGCATCCTGTAGAGCATAGGCTTGGCCTTCCTCTTGCCGGTCGCGAACCTTTTTCCAGAAATAGTGCTTGATTTTACGTTCACTGAAGTCTGGATGGACGTTTTTCCACTCATCGAAGGCGGGAAGCTCGGAAGCCATTTTTAGCCCTTTTTCAAACTTCTGGTGCGTAAACTTTTCCGGTTCTATAGGAGGATGCTTTCTGTGGGAGAAGGCTGGAAATGCCTGCCGTCTCTTCTCGTGAATGAACGCTTTGGTGCCTAGATAGGTTACGAGAGCTGTTACGGCGCCCAGGGCGATGCCTATTCCAAGTGCTACAGTACCGGCCGAGGCCAATGTCAATGCACCAAAGGTCGCACCCAAGAGGATGATTCCCAAAGCTTTTAACACCTTTATGGCGATCTGTTTGACCTTGTCGTTCTTTTCAGCCGGTGCTGCCTGAGCATGGTGCCCGTGTCGTCGCATTATATGATCTATCATGGAGGACATTCTATCACGAATTCCATTAAAAATCAAAAGCTTACATTGGCTTGCGCTCGATCGCTCAACTATGGTAGGCTATAAAGATGAAAACTTTCTTGTCGTTCGTCAAGCAAGCACGATGGGTTTTGATCGCATTGGTTGCTCTCTTTTTCGCCTATATGGGCTACCGATGGATCTCTCCGCCGCTGCCCGGCGTCTACAAAGTCGCGATCGATACTACCTGGTATCCCATGAGCTTCTACGGAAGAGAGTCTTCAATCACCGCCTTTTCGATCGATGTGTTATTTTCGATCGCCCGACGGGAAAAAATCCAGTTGGATCTCGTGTATTCCGGACCGAAGCGCATTGCAGAACTTCTGGACGATGAGTTGGTGCACGGAATTTTAACCGGCATGAAGCCTGATCCTATACTAGAAGAGACCTATTATTTCTCCGAGCCTTACTATAGACTGGGCGCTGTGCTGGTCATTAGGAAAGAGGATGACTTTACTTCCCTTTTAAACCTCCCTAGCAAAAGAGTGGCGGTCAGGAGAAATTCGCCGATCCTCTTTAAAGTTCAAGTGGATCCCAAGGCGACCATTATTCCATTCGATTCTCCGGTCGGAGCCCTTGAACAGCTCGTTCGCGGCGAGGTAGATGCCGTCGTGATCGATAAGCTGCTGACCTACCTGTATTATGGAGGATCGTATCAAGATAAACTTAAAGTAGTTACGCTTCCACTCACCGTCGATGGACTTCGGCTGGTGACGTTACAAGATTCCGCCGGAGAGGCACTAATTGAAGCATTCAATGAAGGTTTAAAGCAGATCAAAGAGGAAGGCGTTTACGACGAATTCCTAAATCAGTGGGATCTTTATAATCCCGATAAGTTATAATATTTTTTATTTTCTTCTGTATTTGGTTGCCGAGCCGATCCCTGTTTTGATGAGGAGACCTTGATCGACCAGTTTTTTCAAGAGGCGAGTGGCGGTTGCTCTGGAGATCGAAAGCTCTCGAATCACATCGGCTGCTTGAATGGCGTTGTGAATGAGAAGGAGCTTCATCACCTGCTGTTCAGGGGCATCTGTAATATCTGAGCTGATTTTTAAGGTTCTGCGGGGTAAGATGCATTTTATGAAACCTGCGCCTTCCGAAACAACTGGCGGGGGAAGGTTTTCTTCTCGATAGGTTCTAAACAGTGTTAAAAAACCACTGCCCAGTTTTTCAATGTATCCGGCTTCACGCAGGATGCGTGAGATGACAAAGTTACGGATATAGGTAATTCCCGCTTCCAAATTATGAGCATTTAAGGGGCCGGGGAAAGTGCCGGGACTGAAGATTTCGATGCGGTCGTCGAAAATGGCGATTTTTGAAGGTCCTGGTAGGAAGTAATCTCTGTGGACCAGGGCGTTCAAAATCACCTCACGGATGGCGATTTCAGGGATTTCTAGACGTTCTTCTCTGGGCCCTGCTCCTTTAATACTGAATTGTCGGTTGAGCCTGCTTGTCACAAAAGCAACAGACTCGTGAAATTGGTCAAACAGCGTTTTTTTAAAGTCCCGCGTTGCGAGCGCTTCCCTTCCTGAGGTTCCTTCAAAATGGGTGCCGATGATAAAGGCCTCTGAGATATATTGTTGGGGGTTTTTACCGAAAAGAAGTATTCCTCCCATTGAGGGAAGGATGCGCGAATGGTCTTTGACAAGAATTTTGTAGTGGATCATCATTTCTTCTAAAGAGTCGTTTTGGGTGCCCTCTTCTTTTTGGTTCCGGTTTTTAAAAAAGCGATCCACAGCATCCAAATCTAAATCTTCTAGGGAAGCTTGGTAGATAGGCTTTGAGTCGGGCGATCTTCCTCTCGCTTGCCATTTGAGCTCGTTGATCAACTCGGGTGAAGCTCTCATGGTTTGTCTGCCCATTCTTAGATATGTGCCCTCTTCTGGCCCCTTTGAAGTGTGATAATAGGGCTTGTTCATCCCTTCTGAAACTTCGATGATGAGAATAATTTTTTCTTCAATGCGCTGAGTATATATTTCAGGAAGGATAGTTGGTGTGCAATGATGATAGATCGACTGTTGCACGCCCTCTATCAATTCAACAATTCCACGTTCGGGAATTCCTGTAATTTCGCCTGAATCTTCAACTCCAATAATTAACTTGCCTCCGTAAAGATTGCAAAACCCGATAATCGATTTAACGATCTCCTGCTTGGAGGGGAGTTCCCGTTTGAATTCCATGGTTGATGACTCTCTTGCCGGATATTTCATGCTTGCCTCATTTGCATCATCTTTGCCTCATGATGCATAAAATGATGCAAATGATGCAAGTGAAATTTACAGATGCGCCTCAATTGCGTCATGATTGTTGCATGAATCATTTATTCTATA
>JBKEAL010000004.1:0-1740 GCA_047972195.1 Parachlamydiaceae bacterium | reverse complement strand
GTAACGTAAACTTCAGTGACGGTCAGGTGAAAACCACTTCCGATAAAGCCACCAACAACCTCACTACCGACCAGATGACACTGGAGAACACCAAGTATAAATTCTTGTGTGAACCTGGACGTGGTGAAGCAGCCTACGTTTCTAAAACGGGCAAGGCAATGTACGAAATCGAAGATGGTTCGATTACCTCTTGTCCTGAAGGTGACAGCTCTTGGCGCCTTAAAGCATCCAGCATTGACATTAACCAGGACGAAGAACAGGCCACGTTCTACAACCCGCGTCTGGAAGTGCAGAATGTACCTATTTTCTATTTACCATTCCTGACGGTTCCGATTGGTGATACCCGTAAAACCGGTTTTCTCTACCCAACCCTCTCTTACGGCTCACGTGACGGTTTTGAACTAGAAGTTCCTGTCTATTGGAACTTAGCACCGAATTACGATCTGGAAACCACGCTGCACTACATGGACAAACGTGGTACCCAACTGAACTCCGTATTCCGT
Organism: Parachlamydiaceae bacterium; assembly: GCA_047972195.1. Taxonomy (GTDB): domain Bacteria; phylum Chlamydiota; class Chlamydiia; order Chlamydiales; family Parachlamydiaceae; genus CAZSDA01. The sequence goes on along the minus strand of JBKEAL010000004.1, from coordinate 1,237 downwards.
TACCTGAATGACTTCGGTTCAGGCCGTATAAAATCGGAATACCTGCCTGATGACAAATTGAACCCAGAAGAAGGTAAACGTTGGGGCGTCCAGTACGAACACAGTGGTATCTATCAGCAGGCATGGAAACTGGACGTTGATTATTCGAAAGTCAGCGACATTAACTATTTCTCGGACCTGAGTTCCTCCATTGGTAACCGCGAAGACGGTCAGCTGATTCAGGAAGGTGAAGTGTCATACCGCAGCGCTAACTGGGATACTTCGATTCTGGTACGTCAGTTCCAATTGCTGTTATCTGATTCTACCAGCACCAGTCAGCCGTATCGTCTGATGCCACAACTGTCATTCAACTACTACGCGCCGGAAGTGATGCGCTATCTGGATCTCGATTTGAAATCCCATCTGTCACGTTTTGAAACTGACGCCTCAGGCAAACCATCAGCGACACGTTTGCATGTTGAGCCGGGTATGAAGATTCCGCTGGCGACTACGTGGGGCACGTGGACAACCGAAGCACGCGTACTCGGCACCTACTACCAACAGGATCTCAACGGCGTTGACCTGACAGACGAGGACTATCAGGACCTCGAAGAGAGTGTCACCCGTGTCATTCCTGAGTTCCGCTCTCACGCTGGTATTGTTTTGGAGCGTGATACCGTTCTGTTTGATAACTACACACAGACACTGGAGCCACAGATTCAATATCTGTACGTACCAAAAGAAGATCTGAGTAATTTCGACCGCTATGACACAACCTTGCTGCATACCGATTTCTATGTCTTGTTCCGCTGGAGTAAGTACAGCAGTGTGGACTATATTGCTCCGGCAAACCATATAAGCTTTGGCGCATCAACTCGATTTTTCGAAGTTCAGTATAATTAGCGCCTTAATATCGCCTTTGGTCAGATTTTCTTTATCGATAAGAACTTCAAAGCGACCAGTTCCAGCTCTGATGATGACAGCCAGTCCAGCTATTCGGCTTGGGCGGTAGAAATGGATTTCAACTACGATGACTTCCTCTTCTATCACGGTGGTATTCAGTATGATATCGATACCAGCGCCGTCCAACTGGCCAACAGCACCCTCGACTACCGGTTTGAAGGCGGCTTTGTGCAAGCGAACTACCGTTACGTTCCAAAAGAGTACATCGAGGACACGGTTAACTTTGATGTTTCTAATCTGACGGAAGATGGTATTTCTCAAGCAGGCCTGCTGACCAGTTACCAGTTGTCGGCCA
>JBKEAL010000001.1:0-8815 GCA_047972195.1 Parachlamydiaceae bacterium | reverse complement strand
CCCCTTTTTGAAACACGCTTAAACAGTTCACTATCAAAATCGGTTCCTTTCGATTCAGTGGATTTTGTTTGTGTCGTCTTAAGAGCTTTGGGTGTCATTATAGCGGCAAGCAAGTTAAGAGGTGGAGGTATTGGAGCTTTAGGTGAAGGTCGATGACTTTCAACAATCTCTTTAAGCGCTCCGGAATAGGCGGCGTATCGCTCAGAATTGGCCAAACGGGTGACTCCGCTAAATACTGACTCCGTGCACTTTTTCACACTTCCTTTTAACTCCAACAATGCAAAATTCCTCTTATCGGTTTTTAAATCTCGAACTTCCTTAATTTTACTTAAAGTCCAGTACACTGCCGGAATGATATTGTCCGTGTAATTGAAGGCAACATATCCAGTTAAACCATGCACACGCAATGCGACTGAACTACCAATGTAATGCTCCGTTGGCTTAGCTTCTACTAAAAGTTTCATGTTTTCATGAAATATTGCCAACCCTTCAATTGCGCTCATAACTCCCCCCTGTTCATCAAACAAAGATTCCTTTAATCTTAAAAAATGAAAATTTTACTTTTACTCCTGTTGTTCTCAACACAACTAGTTTCATACGAGGCAGAAGATCCTGTATTATATAATGGACGCATCCGCCCTTTTGAAACCTATAGCAAAATCCTGCTTTATCAGTTTTATCATCGACAAAATATTGAAAGTCAAGATGTTGAAAAATACGACCTCGACAACTTCATCGCAAGACTTCATCAAGAAGGTGTTAAACCCTTCCAACAGGCTCCGCTATTTTATCTTCCTGGTGCTAAGGGACGATTAAACTACCTCGAAGCCAAGACACTGCCAGAACTAAAAAGCCAAGTGGCACTTTTTGAAAACCCGCCGGGAAAGCTAGGGAGCGCCATTCCTAAAGGAGTTAAAATACCTCCAAAATGGCGACTTCAGCTGGAAAACTACTATTACCGGTTGCCGCTGCTTCAGATCGCCATCCTCTCATTTCTCATTTCTCTTCCTTTCTTATTATTGCCCTACAGAGCTTCTTGGATAGGCGCAGCCTTTTTTGGTTTAGGATTAACGATTTCGACAGCTGTGCTTGCGATGCGCTGGTTGATCCTCATGCGTCCACCCGTTTCCAATATGGAGGAAACGATCCTCTATGTGCCTTGGACTGCAGCCGTATGTTCTCTAGGCATAGCGCTCTATTTAAAAGAAAAGTGGCCGCTATTTGCATCTGCGCTTCTATCAGTCATCCTCTATACGATTTTAGAACAGCAAGGAACAAGTCAAAACCTGGAGAACGTGCAAGCCGTCTTAAACTCCCCTTTCTGGCTCACAGTACACGTCTTAATGATCGTTGGAAGCTACGGCATTCTCATCCTCTCAGGGGTTCTCGGGCATCTTTACTTCCTCTGTCCACAAAATATCAGGAAGCGATTGACAGAACCCATGCTCCTTTCTCTCTATATAGGTCTTGCACTGCTGATTCCCGGCACATTGCTTGGCGGCGTGTGGGCAGCACAAAGCTGGGGGCGTTTTTGGGACTGGGATCCCAAGGAGTCCTGGGCGTTCATTACAGCCTGCGTCTATCTACTCGTCGTTCATGCCTACAGATTCCATTATATTGGAGCTATTGGACTTGCAATTGGTTCGATTTTAGGCTTGATTGCCGTTAGCTTTACATGGTATGGAGTCAATTACATCTTAGGAACCGGCCTCCACTCCTACGGGTTTGGAGAAGGCGGTCAGACCTATTATTACCTTTATCTCTTGGTTGAATTGCTCTTCGTGAGCGGATTTTTATTGCTTTTTAAAAGAGATACTGGTATAAATGCCGGAACTTGAGCTAAATCGAGGTGAATAATGAAACACGTTAAAAGTGAACGCCTTAAAAAACTAGAATCGGAGTTAGGCGACCTAGACCAGTGGTTGAAGCTTGGTCTTGTCCCGAAAAAAGACATCGATAAGCACAAAGAAGAGATCGAGTTGCTGAAAGGCAAAATCGAAGAAGAAAAGGAACGTTTGCAGTTTCTGAAGGAAACGGGCGAAGGCGAAGAATACGTCACACCGAAGCGTTCATCTCAGACTAGAGCAGGTTACACTGACATGCCGACCATCCCTGATATCGACGCGCCTGAAACAGGCGGTTACGGAGAAACAGGGTTTGACATGGACACCGACATGGCAGAATCGGAAAGCTCAGTTTACGACGATGAAGATGAGGAAACTCGAAGCGAAGCTGAAGAGGGTGAGGAAGAAGAAGATAAAAGTGAATCTGACGAAGATGAAGAATCCTACTTTAGTGACAAAAACCGCTGGAAACGCGGCGGAATCATCGATCCTGACGCCAACGAATGGTGAGCTAAGCCTCTATTTCCACGTCCCCTTCTGCACGAAAAAATGTGGCTATTGCCACTTTTTCGTGCTACCTGATCGCAAATACAACCACGAACAATACGTCTCAAGTGTCGCCAAAGAATGGGAATGGCGCAAACTGCAACTGAAAAAACGCACCATCACCTCTATTTACTTTGGAGGCGGCACACCGTCTCTCCTTTCCCCCAACGAATTAGAAGCCCTCTTAAAGCCTATAGACTTTGATCGCAAGATTGAAGTCACCCTGGAAGCCAATCCGGAACTTCTCACGCCGGAAAAACTAAAAGCCTTCCGCGCTCTCGGGATCAACCGACTAAGCATCGGGGCACAAAGCTTTGACGACCGATTGCTCAAAGCGCTTGAAAGAACACATACCGCAAAAGAAACACTAAAAGCGATCGATCTTTGCGTAAACGCAGGCTTTGATAATCTCTCCATCGACCTGATGTACGATCTTCCGTCTCAAACTGAGCAGCAATGGCGCGAAACTCTAAATATTGCTTCACAACTACCCATCACGCACCTCTCCCTTTATAACCTTCAAATCGAAGAGGGCTCCGCATTCTTCAAAAGACAAAAATCGATCCAACCGCTCATGCCGAAAGATGAAGTCAGCTTGAAAATGTATGAAGATGCGTTCCATACACTCACCAAAGCAGGATTAACACCCTACGAAATCTCCGCCTTCGCAAAAAACAACCTCTACTCACGCCACAACACAGGCTACTGGACAGGCCGCTCGTTTCTAGGCTATGGCCCCTCCGCCTTCAGCTACGACAACGGCGTCCGCTTCCAAAATGTCTCCCACTTTAACAAATACGCCAAAGCCCTCAACGAAGGCAAAGACCCCGCCGACTTTCACGACATCCTCGACTCAAACGCCCGCCGCCGCGAACTCCTCGCCATCGAACTGCGCCTCCTGCAAGGCGTCGACCTCTCCCAGTTCCAGCAAAGACACGGACCACTCGAAGCAGAAACCCTCGAAACAATCACCCACCTTCAAAACGACGGCTTCCTCGAAAAACAAACCCCTCGCCTCCAGCTCACAAACAAAGGCATCCTCTTCTACGACTCCGTCGCATCCGAAATCATCTAATTTTTGCGACACTTTTTACTGAATTCTGTCGTAAAAAATGTCGCAAAATTTCGTAAAAAAGTATTTGACGAATTATGTCATATTTCATATAATGGGATTATGGGTATTATCCCATAATGGATGTTGTTATGGAAACTGTATCTTGCAGAGAAATTAAAGATCACATGGCAGAAATTTTAAATCGCGTTGCCTATAATCACAAACGCTATAAAATCGCTCGCCACAATAAAGAAGTAGCAATCATCATTTCAATAGACGAATGGCAAGCCATTGAAAACTTGCTACTGAAAATTGAAAATGAAGAAGACATTGCTGAAGCTAAAAAAGCGATTAAGGAAATTGAAGAGCATGGCTCTATTTCACTAGAAGAAATGAAACGCAGAATCGACCTCTGATTGATTTTATATGCTCTATACTCTCAGTTTCGCCTCTTGCATAGAAAAACAATTAAAACAAATTCCTAAAGCGACAAGAAAACTTATTTTCGATCGCATCGAAAAACTTGCGATTAATCCAAGGCCAGAAAACGTTGAACCTCTTCAAGGTTCTGAAAAGGGTCTTTTTCGCATAAGGCAAGGCGATTATAGAATCGTTTATCAGGTTCAAGATAAAAAATTGATTATATTAATCGTTCGTGTCGTGCATCGACGCGAGGTATATTCCAAAAAGCACTCTTCAAGTTAAAGAAATGCACCTCAGCTAAGCAGAAAATCTATAGACGTGCGGTGAGCTTTTCGAGAGAGTAGCGGGTGAGGGCTTTGGTCCAGGCCCGGAGGAGGCGGAGGGCTTTGAGGTATACCTTGCAGAAGCTGATGAACAGGACTCAGTCGCTTCTGAAATCATCTAACTTTTGTTACACTTGACGTAATACGTAACAAAAGATATACTGAAAGTATGATCAAGTCCTTCAAAGATAAAGATACTGAGGCATTCTTCGAAGGAAAATCTGTTAAAAAGTGGGTGTCGTTTCAAAATCAAATTGAAAAAAGACTGCAAATTTTGGATATGGCAATGACCATAGAAGATTTAATGCACCTACCAAGTAATCGATTTGAAGCATTAAAAGGAAACCGGAAAGGTCAGTATAGCATTCGAATCAATCTACAGTGGCGTATCTGCTTTAGATGGATTGAAGGCGAAGCCCACGATGTTGAAATTGTTGATTACCACTAAGGAGACAATTATGACGAATAAAATGCGGCCGATTCATCCCGGCGAGATTCTAAGAGATGAACTAGATGTACTTGAACTATCTGCTAATGCTTTTGCTAAAGAATTAGCCGTTCCTGTGAATCGAATCACATCAATTTTAAATGGAACTCGCTCCATCACAGCCGATACAGCTTTCCGTTTAGGACTATTTTTTAGGACAACTCCTGAATTTTGGCTAAATCTTCAAACTGCATACGATTTAAAACTATTGATAAATCAGGAAGGTAAAAAAATTCAGAAGCAAGTTCATCCTCTTCGAGAAGTTGCGTAAATTTAGGCCTATAGACGTGCGGCGAGTTTTTCGAGGGAGTAGCGGGTGAGGACTTTGGTCCAGGCCCAGAGGAGGCGGAGGGCTTTGTGGTATACCTTGCAGAAGCTGATGAACAGCCTGCCCAGGGCTTTAAGCAGGGACCAGAAGTAGCTTGGGGCTTTTATCAGGACTTGGAAGCTGAATTGAGCTGCTTTTACGATTTTGTCTGAGCACTTTTTGAGGAGAATGGCTCCTTTTTTGGCCTGCTCTCGTCCTTTGTCCAGTACGGAGCGCACGATCCGCTGCAAGGCTGTTTTCAGTGCATTGGCTTTTTTCAAAACAGATTGCATTTGTCGAAATGCGACAGCTTTCAATGCGATAGCAACCGGCAAGAAAACCTGACCTACCTTAGAAGAGACTGTGACTAGCTGTCTTGCGACTTCGGCAACAGCTCTTTGCGCAATCGATTTGACTGCCATTCCACTCTTTTCAATCGCTCTGCTGAGGCGTTGAACCTCTCTTTCTACTGTTTTTGAAACAAATGTAAAGGGCACAACAATCACTGCTGCCAAGCTCTTGATCACCGGTTTTAGCTGCTGCAATTGTTCTGTAACTTTATTATAGGATGCTTGAACTGTTTTAGAAACGACTTTCGCTACTTTTTGAAGCGCCCTATCCACAACTTTTGCGGCGGTTACGAAGGGTTTAGCTACAGCAAGAACCCTCTCTTTCACTTTTGTAAACTTCTGTAGAACATAGTTTTTGGTAGCAAATTTCACCGCAGTGTATCTGTTCAGCAACCGCTGCTTTGTCTGTTTATACAATTGTTTGAAGGTAGTGACAACCTTATCTACAACTTTTCTCTTTTGCTGAGCGGCGAAAGCATACACCTGTCCTGCCCTCTTGCCGATTTGAAGGACTTTTCTTCTTTCGTCGATTTTATTTTTTAGATAGGCTCCAAGTTCATGAAAGAGATTTGGTCGTTGATCTTTTGTTTTCTTCTTGTCGCGTTTGAACAACTTAGAAACTTTAGTCGTAATCACCTGGAATAGTTCGGTCGACCATGCAGAAATTCGAAGAAACACTTTGGAGATGGTTTGATTGACTGCCTCCATTAACTTTTCAGCGGGCAGTATGACAGTGCGAAACACCCAGAGAGGCATCATATAGAAGAGGAAATAGGGAGGAAGCACGACCATCAGCATCACAGCTTTACCTACCTGAGCCATGATCAAAAGAGAACCTTTGGGCAAACGATAGTTGTTTCTGCGGAATTTTTCCATTAACTCCCGCTCAAGCTTCTCCTGAGAACTTTCCACCCGATCCTTGCCCATCGCCTGATAGGTTTGGGACGATTTCATAGCCCAAGGATCCTGACGGTAAGGGTTCATGCGATAAGAAGCCGTAGCCGGCTCAATTCTGTCTTTGTATTTGGAAGTGCTGTCAAATGTCATATGCTACATTGTAGCATTCTAATAATTTCTTTACAACACACTTTAATGAAATCTTAATAAATTAATATTTATTATAAATATTTGATTTATATTTTAAAATATTTATATAATTAAAGCATGATAAATAGAACCAATTTAAAAAGACTTGAAGAAATCGCTTATCATCCTGCGAAGGTCAAAAGATCCACGCTGACGGGGCGATTGGTTGTCGCTGTAAAACATGGATCTACCTATTCCGCCGCAAAAATCATCCATGACGCCATAGAGTTGGTCAACACCAACGAAGCGCACTCTAAAAATTGGCTGATCGGAGTTACCGTATTGACGCAATTTTCAGAAGCTCGCAACCTGCCTACCCTCACTAAATCACAGAGAATCCTGCAAAGAATATTGGGCAAATCCACGCAGGAAAACTTGAGAAATTGGGAGATTTCTAAAAACGGAATCTTCGATCTTCTTCAGGGAGGAGAAGCAGCATTCTTAATGGAAAAAACCGGTTTAAAAAAAGATAGGTCTTTCGTCTTAAATGCCATAAAACAACACCCCGAAGTTTTCCAGCACGCACAGAAAAAGCTTCAATCAGACCGGGACTTTCTGTTAGAAGCCATTCAGATCAATCCCCAGGTATTGCAGTTCGCTCCGGAAGCATTTAGGGGAGACAGAGATTTTATCAAAGATGCGATGAAAATCAGAGCTGAAACATTGAAATACTCCGATTTTCAAACCGATAAACGGTTTATTCTACGCAGAATCAAAGAAAATGCTAAAGTTATGGCGTTTGCAACTCATTTTAACCAGAATAAAGACTTTGTCATGAAGGCTGGCAGAACCAACAAATTAGCTGTACTGCATGCGCCTCTTTCGATCCGATCGGATCCCGATGTACTAGCGCTCTGCAAAGAAAGTTTTAGTGGGAAATTTTAAGTTGAAAGCTCCCGCGGTTGAACGATCCAAAATTAACTCGTATAAATCTATACGGGCAAATTTTGGATCGTTCAACCCCGGGGCTTTGAATTAAAATTACCCTTTAAAACTTTCTTTACAGAGCGCTAGCTATCCTATTTGCTAGATAAGTCACTGTAAATTTGCTTGCACCGTTTTAAGGATTCCAGTATAATTCCCACTAACGTTTAACGACTACACTCTATTAGGGAGTTACACAAATGGTACGAATCAGCAAGCAATCGGAAAAAAGAAGCCGATCTCCTCGTAAAAACCGCGCGCCTTCCAAGAAGACCGGTCCTGTAAAGGATCAGTTGGCGGGTGGATACAAGCACCACGAGAATGCAGTTGCAGGAGACGCAGGGAAACAAGCATTCATTCCCAAAATTAAATAAGGAATCTATCATGTCAAGACATCCAAGCTTTGGAAAATCTACAGGCAGCGGGCAGAAAAGAAATGTGCTCAAGCGTTTTGAAAGAATCGAAGTGCTCAAAAAATTGGGCCGTTTCGATGTTGAAAAACAGAAGCGCGTAACTGGTCTCCCAAAAACTCCTGTTGCTTAATCTAAAAACCGCGGTCAAGTAGTCCTAAAGCTCTTGACCGTGTAAAGTACTCCCTTGAAAATTTCAATTTACAACCGTCAGAAAGATCTAAAAATCTCAAAAGTCTCAGCAAAAAAGGCTTTTATTTCTGCGGCTAATTTATACGGCACTTTATTTGACGAAGCAGCCGTGCACTTTGTCTCCGAAAAAGAGCTCTGTCAACTCCATGAGCAGTTTTTCAATGATCCCTCTCCTACTGATTGCATCACATTTCCTGTAGATAGTGAAGACACGCCGGGCTACCGTTTTTTGGGTGAAGTATTTGTTTCCCCAAAAGCAGCTCTTGAAATTGTAGAGGCGAGCGGCGGAGATCCTTACGAGGAAACTACACTCTACATGATCCATGGCCTCTTGCACTTACTTGGATATAATGATATCAAGAAAGACGATATCGTCGAAATGCGCAAGGAGGAATCTAAAATCATGAACCACTTGAAGAATGAAGGCCTCTGCCTGAAATGAACTCATCTCTGCTGCTCTGTTCGCTACTCTTCATGACAGCTCTCTTCGCCTTGAACTGCTTTAAATCTGCACTCAAGAATCTCAAGAAACGCGAAGTCAAACGAGTCCTTAAGCTCTTAGGCAATCTATTCTTCTATCGAAAGCTCTGCACTGTGCTATTCACCAACGAAAGCACTCAGGAAGAATTTCTTCTATTCTCCATCGCCTTTGCGAAAAATATCGCGCGCTTTTTCTCTCTGTTTTTTCTTTCAGCCTGGTACGTGGAGGCGGGCTGGATCCAAGCACCTATCCATACGCAGATAGGAATGCTTTTTCTAATGCTGATCATGTACTATGGAATGACAGAAAACCTAGCCTATCTATTTTCCAAAACGTCACCTAAAACAGTCTGGTTGATGTCGCTCCCTTCGTCTCTATTTCTAACGTT
>JBKEAL010000295.1:0-2055 GCA_047972195.1 Parachlamydiaceae bacterium | reverse complement strand
GATGCTCCAAGCTGCCAACATCGGTACTGCGAGGCTAGAACAGAGGGTGACAAGATCAATGAAAGGCTCCATTTCGACTCCTTCGAAACTGGGCGGATGGGGATGAGTTGCCGCAACCATATCAAACGCTCTCAATCCGCGATATCTCGTTCTTTAAGCTTTTTCGGAAATTTTTCATCATCGGCAGTACGGTATCCTCAGGCTAGAGATGCCAAAAGGCCGAGAATCTATCAGAAATTACCGTTTGCTTCGGAATCCGCATTGACCTCAACTGGATTATTGCGGTATTTCCTAAGTTCGTCCCAGAGCGAACTTGGTGATGAGACCCAATCATCGCGCAGCCAGCGCAACCAGGGCTGAGTTCAACCAGCATTCAAGGAGGAATGTAAGCAAACTCGAAAGACAGGAAGTCGATCAGTGAAAGCTCTGTCGTTGGCTATGATTTTGCGGGAAAGCATAGCTGGCCTCCCTCCTGGGTCGGAGCACATTTGCGTTGGCGGTGGTTTCTGGGTCAATCGCTGTTAACGTCGCTTCGCGACAGAGCTTTAGTCTGCGCACCGGAGTGTTTCGGTTGTCGAGCACTCCGGTGCCAGGGAACAGGTAGCTCCTGCATCGTGCCAGCGATGCAGGGGCTTTTTCCTTTTAGGAATTGTCCCGAAATAACTTCCCGATTTGCAGTGGGCAAGGCGACTAAGAGCCTTTGGCAAGAGAGACGCTGACCGCTCCGCCGGTCAGTGTTGCTGAGGCGTTACCGTGGCATCGGATTGATGGAGCGATCCGCGACTTACGGAAATTATTTCGGGACAGTTCCTTAGTTCGAGTTTTGCACTTTTTTTATCAATGCGGGCGTTGATGAAATGAATTATTGGCACTCCTGCTTTTCGTTCATGGGTATCAATAATTCATGAATGCCTGTGTTTTCAATGGTTTTAGCTTCTAAAAAGTGCAAAACTGGAACTTAGCTCCTGAGGCTGCGCAAGTTGGAATCACGTAGAAGAGTTTTAGGGTTATACCTTGCACGGTCAGAAATGAAGTTTGCGCAATACCCACGCGAGCCAAAACGCGACCTGGAATAGCGTCCCTGAGCAGATGGCAGGGGTGCGGACTATTGATGTATCGTGTCAGCGATTAAACTATACCTTGCACGGGTAGAAATGAGGCTTGCGCAATTATACGCATGTCAAAAAGGCATCAAAGTTGGACGCGACCTGTATAACACGCGATTACATGGATTGCAAATTGCGATTCCCCTTTCCTACTCAGCCGCCTTGCTCTGCGTTCGGCTCCCTCCTTCCAACGAGATTTTGACATGCGACGTCAATTTACCACCTTGTCAGCTATGGGCCTACTCGGCTTCGGTGTTCTTAGCTTTTCACTGCTTGCTCAAGAACGCACTGCAACACTGCTGGCACAATCTAGCTCTGCAAAACTCCTGCCTGCGATTGCTTCGTTTGTCGACTCACTTAACGACCAACAACGTGAGCAATGCCTGCTTCCATACACCAGCGAACATCGTGCCCAGTGGCACTTTGTCCCGATGGACACACGCAAAGGCCTGCCATTAATGCAAATGCAGTCGGAGCAGAAAAAGGTGGCGATGGAGGTGCTGCAAGCCGTCGTAAGCCAGATCGGCTATGAGAAAGCAACGGGCATCATGCAGCTTGAGAGTCTGCTCAAGCAACTAGAAGGCGCTGGCGGGCGCAACGAACGCAATCCTGAGAAATACTACTTCACCATTTTTGGCGATCCCGGCGCGGAGGCTCATTGGGGGCTCAGCGTCGAAGGGCACCACTTGTCACTCAATTTTGTAATCCAAGGCGAGCGGATCGTTGACTCCACGCCTCAGTTCATGGCGACCAATCCAGCCGTACTGCAAGAGACCTACAGCGACCGCTTCCCCAAGGGCTACGCCGTGCTTCACGATGAAGAACAACTGGCATTCGATCTGCTGCATAGCCTTGATGAAGAGCAGCAAAAGGCAACCATGCTCGCGGGCGAGACTCCTTCCGAAATCCGTGCTGCAGGCAAAGTTCAGGCACCGCGCCCACTTGAGGC